>NZ_JBHWCC010000065.1:0-48263 GCF_042735715.1 Streptomyces sp. NPDC059582 | reverse complement strand
GCGCCCGGAGTGATCCGGGCGCCCCTTTCGCGTATGAGGTCGTCGTACGGGAATCCGTACGCCGTGGTGGTTCAGCGGCCGTTCTGTCCGCCCTTGGGCAGGCGCATGCCCTTCGGCATCGGCCCCTTCGGCAGCGGCATGTTGCTCATCAGGTCGCCCAGCGCGCGCAGCCGGTCGGTGGTCGCGGTGACCTGCGGGCCGGTCAGCACGCGCGGCAGCTTCAGCATGGTCGTGCGCAGCTTCTTCAGCTCGACCTGCCCCTCGCCCGTGCCGACGATCACGTCGTGCACCGGCACGTCCGCCACCACGCGGTTCATCTTCTTCTTCTCCGCGGCCAGCAGGGACTTCACCCGGTTCGGGTTGCCCTCGGCCACCAGGACGATGCCCGCCTTGCCGACGGCGCGGTGCACCACGTCCTGGCTGCGGTTCATCGCCACCGCGGGGGTCGTCGTCCAGCCCCGGCCGATGTTGTCCAGCACGGCCGCTGCGGCGCCCGGCTGACCCTCCATCTGTCCGAAGGCCGCCCGCTCGGCCCGGCGCCCGAACACGATCGCCGTCGCGAGGAAGGCGAGCAGAAGGCCCAGGATGCCGAGATAGATGGGGTGACCGATCAGAAAACCGATCGCGAGGAAGACACCGAAGGTGATGATGCCGACAGCCGCGAGTACAAGACCGATCTTCTTATCGGCCTTGCGGGTCATCTTGTACGTCAGAGCGATCTGCTTCAGTCGCCCGGTGTTCGCGGCGTCCGCCGCGTTGTCCTTCCTCGCCATGCCACGAAGTCTACGTGGCCCCCGGAGCGCCGACGACGGCAGTGCCCGGAGAGCGGGGAGGGGTGCGGTCAGCGACGGGCGGACAGGGTCTCGTCGAGGACGCGCTGGGTCTCGACGCGGTCCTTGGCGCGCCGGCGGTCCTCCAGTACGGAGGTCCAGGCGTTGCGGCGCGCGGTGCGCTGGCCGCTGCTCATGAGCAGCGACTCGACGGCACGCAGTGCGTCGGTGAAGGACGGAATCGCGGTGGCGCGAACGGGCGCGGCCTGCATGGTGGGAGGTCCCCCCTCGGTACGGCTCCGGGAACGGGTGCGGTCTACGTGGTGTGACATCAGCGTCACTGATTGGTGTTACCAGGGCGTGACCGACCGGTCAAACGCCAATGAAACCTTGATGCGGGTCCCCGAAAGACTGACGCGGTCCTGACGACGCCCTCATCTGCGAGGACGGTCGGGACCGCGTCGAATCAGCCGTTACTGGCCAGTAGTATCTTGTGCGCGAATTCACACGCTTGTCTCGCGCCCATCCGGGGTACGGCGGGTGACGGTCCGTCGAGCGGACCGTCGGCCCGATCGTCGGGTGGAACCGCCGGGGCGGACCGTCGGGCGGTTCGTCAGACGGCCTGCGTGGCGATGTAGGCGCCCCGCTTCTCGACGGCCATCTGGTAGAGCCGCCCGGCCCGGTACGACGACCGGACCAGCGGGCCCGACATCACACCGGAGAAGCCGATCTGCTCGGCCTCGTCCTTCAGCTCGACGAACTCGTGCGGCTTCACCCAGCGTTCCACCGGGTGATGGCGCACGGAGGGGCGCAGGTACTGCGTGATGGTGATCAGCTCGCAGCCGGCGTCGTGCAGCTGCCGGAGCGCCTCGCTGACCTCCTCGCGGGTCTCGCCCATGCCGAGGATCAGGTTGGACTTGGTGACCAGGCCGTAGTCGCGCGCGGCGGTGATCACCTGCAGGGAGCGCTCGTAGCGGAAGCCGGGGCGGATCCGCTTGAAGATCCGGGGGACCGTCTCGACGTTGTGCGCGAAGACCTCGGGCCGGGCGGAGAAGACCTCCGCCAGCAGCTCGGGGACGGCGTTGAAGTCGGGGGCGAGCAGCTCGACCTTGGTGCGGCCGGCCTCGCGCTCGGCGGTCTGCGCGTGGATCTGGCGAACCGTCTCGGCGTACAGCCAGGCGCCGCCGTCCTCCAGGTCGTCGCGGGCGACGCCGGTGATGGTGGCGTAGTTCAGGTCCATGGTGACCACGGACTCGCCCACGCGGCGCGGCTCGTCACGGTCGAGCGCCTCGGGCTTGCCGGTGTCGATCTGGCAGAAGTCGCAGCGCCGGGTGCACTGGTCGCCGCCGATGAGGAAGGTCGCCTCGCGGTCCTCCCAGCACTCGTAGATGTTCGGGCAGCCGGCTTCCTGGCAGACCGTGTGCAGGCCCTCGCTCTTCACGAGGTTCTGCATCTTCGTGTACTCGGGACCCATTTTCGCCCGGGTCTTGATCCACTCGGGCTTGCGCTCGATGGGGGTCTGGGCGTTCCGGACCTCCAGGCGCAGCATCTTGCGTCCGTCGGGTGCGACTGCGGACACATCGGCTCCCTGCTGATTGCTGTGAGTAGTCTTCGATTCTTCGGCGTACACCAGCGTACGCCCGTGTTTGCCGGGCTCTGCCGTGAGGCCAACCCGAGAACCGCCGGTTGCATTCCCCGGGGTCAGGCGGTCGCCCTCTCGATCTCGCGCGGCTTGAGGTCCGCGTTCCCCAGGACGTCCCTCAGGTGCCGTTCGGCGACCGGCAGCACGTCGGCGATGGTGAGGGCGCGGCCCAGTTCGTGGGCGAGGGACGTCACCCCGGCGTCGCGGATGCCGCACGGGATGATCTTGTCGAAGCTGGAGGTGTCCGGGTTCACGTTCAGGGCGAAGCCGTGCATGGTGACGCCCTTGGCGACGCGGATGCCCATGGCGCAGATCTTGCGGTCCTCGCGGCGCTGACCGGCGTTGGAGGGCGCGTACTCGGGGCCGTTGAGACGCGGGTCGAACTCCTCGTCGGTCAGCCGCGGGTCGAAGTCCAGCGAGAGGCCGCCGATCGACGGGCGCTGTTCCACCGGGTCACCCAGCACCCACACGCCGGCCCGGCCCTCGACCCGGCTGGTCTCGACGCCCAACTCGGCGCAGACGCGGATCATCGCGTCCTCCAGGCGGCGCAGATGGGCGACGACGTCGACCGGACGCGGGAGCTTCTGGATGGGGTAGCCCACCAACTGCCCCGGTCCGTGCCAGGTGATCTTGCCGCCGCGGTCCACGTCGACGACCGGGGTGCCGTCGAGCGGGCGTTCGTTGTCCGCCGTGCGCCGGCCCGCCGTGTAGACCGGCGGGTGCTCCAGGAGCAGCACGGTGTCGGGGACCTCGTCGGCGAACCGCGCCGCGTGCACCCGGCGCTGCTCGTCCCACGCCTGCTGGTACTCGACGGCATCCGCACCGAACCCCATGCGGACGAACCGCAACTCACTCACGGCAAGCGCCTCCCTAGAAGCTCGTAAGGCACGAAACGTGCCCACGCCACTGTACGTCCGGCGGAATCCCGTCAGCCTTGCGGTCAATCCTCACACGATCGGATGAATGAACGTCGAGATGTGCGATCGACTGCTTACGCTCCGCTACATTCGCGCCGTTCACGAGGCCATTTGGGCTGCTCACAGGCAATCCGGGCACCGCAGGGCCTCCGCGAGGCCCGAAAGGCAGGAGACCGCACCGCAGATGACGGACCGACCCGCGCAGCGCACTCCCAACCGCCAGCTCGCCGCGCTCATCGCAGAAGCGGGGTTCTCCAACGCAGGTCTCGCCCGTCGCGTGGACCAGCTCGGTCTCGAGCACGGGCTCGACCTGAGATACGACAAGACATCCGTGACGCGCTGGCTGCGCGGACAGCAGCCCCGGGGCGCCACCCCCGCGTTGATCGCCGAGGTCTTCACCCGCCGGCTCGGACGCCGGCTCTCGGCCCAGGACCTCGGCCTGGACGCCTGCGCCCCGGTGTACGCCGGGCTGGAGTTCGCCGGCACCCCCGAGGAGGCCATCGACATCGTCAGCGGGCTGTGGCGCAAGGACTCCGGCAGCCACGCCGAACTGCGCAAGATCGCGTTCACCCCGGCGGGACTCGTCGTGCCCAGCCGGGACTGGCTGATCGGCCGGGCCGACGAACGGGTCGCCCGCGGCGAACCGGCCGCCCGGGTGCCCGCCCAGGGTCCGGCCCCGGTGCCGGCCCAGCTGTCGGTCCAGGCCCGCTCCGCCGTACCCCGCCAGCGCGGCCAGGCCGAACGCGGCATCGGGCAGCGCGTCACCGGCGGCGACATCGCGGCGCTGCGCTCGGTCGGCGAACTGTTCCGCACCCTCGACGACGCCTACGGCGGCGGCCACGCCCGCCAGGCCCTCGTGCGCTACCTGGAGCACGAGTGCGAGCCGATGCTGCGCGGCACCTACGGCGAGCAGACCGGGCGCCGGCTCTTCGCCGCGGCCGCCGACCTGACCCGGCTGGCCGGCTGGACCTCGTACGACATCGCCGCGCACGGGCTCGCCCAGCGCTACTTCGTGCAGGCGCTGCGGCTGGCACAGGCGGCCGGCGACCGGGCGTACGGCTCGTACGTCCTGGTCACCATGAGCCGCCAGGCCGTGTACCTGGGGCACGGGCGCGAGGCCGTGCAGCTCGCGCGCGTGGCCCAGCAGGGCGTCGGCACCAGCGCCCCGCCGGTCGTGCAGGCGCTGCTGCACTCGGTCGAGGCCCGCGCGCACGGGACGCTGGGCGAGGTGCGGGCCAGCACCGCCTCCCTCGTGCGGGCCGAGCGCGCCCTGGAGGCGGCCAGGACCGGGGACGACGTGCCGTACTGGGCGAGGTTCTTCGACGAGGCACAGCTCGCCGACGAGTTCGGGCACTGCCACCGGGACCTGCAACAGTTCCGGGCCGCCGCCCAGCACGCCGAGCGCTCGCTGCAACTGCGCGCCCCCGCCTTCGCCCGCAGCCGGGTGTTCTGCCGGATCGTGCTCGCCTCCGCCCGGCTCGGTCTCGGCGAACTCGACCAGGCCTGCCTGCTCGGCGCCGAGGCGGCCGGGCAGGCGGCGGAGATGCGGTCGGTGCGGGCGATCGAGTACGTGCGGGACTTCGAACGGAGGCTGGAGCCGTACAAGGACGCGGCGCCGGTGCGCGGATACCGGGACAAGGTGGCCGCCGCCCTGGGGTGAGGGGGCGGGCGGCGGCCGGCTCAGGCCGCGGACCGCAGCGGCTCGGCCGCGTGCGGCGATCCCGCAGCCCCCAGGTCCGCCAGGATCGCCGCGCAGGCCCGCCGGCCCGAGTGCAGCGCTCCCTGCACGGTGCTGGTGTCGCGGTGGTCACCGCACACGTACAGACCCGCCAGCAGCCGCACCGGCCGCCGCAGGTCGTGCGGTGGCCGCATCGCGGGCACGGCCTCGGCGGTGTGGTGCACGGCGAGGGTCTCCCAGCGCGCGGTCGAGGTGCCGTACAGCCGGGCCAGGTGTGTCCGTACGGCGGTGTCGAGGTCGGCCGGGGGCGTGCCGAGGACCGTGGACGACACCAGGGCCCGGCCCTCGGGCGCGCGGCTGGGGTCGACCTCGCTGACCACGGCGGTGTGCGCGACGGGACCGCCGCGGTCGGCGTCCAGCAGCAGGGACGCGCCGGTCCGCGGCGGCTCGTCCGTGGCGTGGTGGACGACCGTCACGGGGTGGAAGTCCGGCACCCGCAGCCCGGGCAGCAGTTCGGCGGCGGTGCGCGCGTCGGTGGCCAGCAGGACGGCGCGGCAGCGGAACTCGCCGTGCTCCGCGGTGGTCACCACGTTCGTGGCGACCGAGGTGACCCGGACGCCGGTGCGCACGGTGCCCGGCGGCAGCGTCCGCGCGAGCAGTTCGGGCAGCACCTCGGCGCCGCCCTCCGGCAGGCACAGCCGGCCGGACGCGAAGGAGTGCAGGGCGAGGTCGGCGCACCGGCTGGAGGTGGTGAGGTCCGGGTCGCACAGCAGGGCGGCGAGCAGCGGGCGCAGGAAGCCGTCGATGGTCCGGGCGGGCACACCCCGGGCGGCGAGGGCGTCGGCCGCCGGTGCCTCGGGGCGGGCCAGCAGCCGTTCGACCGGGGTGTGCGCGATCCGGGTGAGCGCGGCGCCCAGCCGGGCCTGGTCGACGGCGGAGCCCAGCGGTGCGCCGGTGCGGGCCCGGGGCACGGACGACGGCCTCGGGACGCCGCTGCGCGGCCGGGGCAGTGGGCGGGGCAGGGCGGCGGGCCGGGGGGCGCTTGCGAGGGCGCGTACGGCGTGGAGTGCGCCCCTTGCGCTCCCTCCGCCCGCCGGGGCGCCCGCCCGGCGCCGCTGCCCGTCGCTGTGCAGCAGGACGCCCGGGGCGAAGGGGCGCAGCACGAGCGCGTCCAGCCCCGGGGTCCGGCCCAGTTCGGGATACGACGTGGACAGCAGCTGTCCGATCCGGTCCAGCCGGAACCCGTCGACTTTCTCGGTCGCCATACGGCCGCCCACGCAGGGGGCGGCCTCCAGGACCACGGTCGTGATTCCTGCGCTGGTCAGCCGATGCGCCGCGGTGAGACCGGCGACCCCGGCTCCCACGACGACCACATCTGCCTGGTACGTGGGCTCAAGCACGTGCCCCTCCTCGAGGTTGCGCGGCCGGTGGAGACGTCATGCCCCCAACGGGCGTCCGGGATGCCCGAGTTCGGATCGAGGTTAGGGCTGTGATCGGTCAGGGGCAGTCGCGCATGGGCAGGGCACGGTCGCACGGCGGTCGCATACGGGCGCCGACGGGGTCACGCCGCCCGGACGGCGTCCTCGATCCCCGGAAACGCAAACGCGAACCCCGACTCCAACAGCCGCTTCGGCACCACCCGTTGACTGCCCAGCACGTCGTCGGCCAGCTCCCCGAGGGCCGTGCGCAGCACCGGCTCGGGCACCGTGAAGAGCGTCGGCCGGTGCAGCACGCGCCCCATCGCCGCCGTGATCTCACGGTTCGTCAGCGGCTGCGGGGCGGTCAGATTGAACGGCCCCGACAGATCGTCGCGGTCGAGGAGATGCCGGATCGCGGCGACCTCGTCGTGCAGCGAGATGTACGACCAGTACTGCCGCCCGTCGCCCAGCCGCCCCCCGAGCCCCGCCTTGAACAGCGGGAACAGCCGGCCCCAGGCCCCGCCGCCGCGCGCCACCACCAGCCCGGTCCGCGGGAACACCGTGCGCACGCCCGCCTCCCGCGCGGGCGCCGCGGCCGCCTCCCACTCCACGCAGAGCTCGGGCAGGAAGCCGCGCCCGGCCGGCGTGTCCTCGTCGGCGACCCGGTCCCCGGTGTCCCCGTAGAAGCCGATCGCACTGCCGTTGACGAACACCCGCGGCGGCCGGTCCAGCGCGGCCACCGCCTCCGCGAGCGCCGTCGTGCCGAGCACCCGGCTGTCGTGGATCCGTTTCTTGTACGCCTGCGTCCAGCGCCGGTCGCCCACCCCGGCCCCCGCCAGATTGACCACGGCGTCACAGCCGTCGAGCCCGGCCGTGTTCACGTACCGCTCCGACGGGTCCCAGCAGACCTCGTCCCCGCCCCGGGCCGCCCGGCGCACCAGCCGCACCACCTCGTGCCCGTCGGCGGTCAGGGACCGCACCAGAGCGCTGCCGATGAGACCGGACGCACCGGCCACCGCGATTCGCGTACGTTCCATGGTCACCATCCTGACCCGTGTACCCCCGCGAAGCCCATCAGAGCGACGCGAGGGGATCAGGAAGCGATCGGGACCCGATCAGGAACTGATCAGGTCGCCCGTGTCCACCCGTGCCTTCGCCTTCGCCGCGCGCGCCGCGTCGGAGGCGACCTCGGCCGCCGTCAGGGCGTAGCCGGTCTGGTCGTCCGAGGTGGAGCGGGCGAAGACGACGCCGAACACGCGGCCGTCGGTGGTCAGCAGCGGGCCGCCCGAGTTGCCCGGAAGGACGGTCGAGCGGATCGAGTAGATCTCACGGGTGACGGTGGAGTCGTTGTAGATGTTCCGGCCGGTCGCCTTCAAGCGGTTCGCGACCGTCGCCGCCTGGAGGTCCAGGGCGCCGTCCTGCGGATAGCCCGCGACCACCGCCTGGTCGCCGCGCGCCGCACGGTCGTCGAACCGCAGCACGGGGGCGTGCAGACCGGGGACGTACAGCACGGCCACGTCCTTGTTCGGGTCGAACAGCACGACCCGGGCCTCGTACGACCGCCCGACGCCGCCGACGCGCACGTTCGGCCGGTCGATGCCCGCCACCACGTGCGCGTTGGTCATCACGTGCTCGGTGGCGTACACGAAGCCGCTGCCCTCGCGGCCCTGGGCGCCGGAGGCACCCTCGATCTTCACCGTGCTCAGCTTGGCGGCGTTGGTCGCGCTCGCCGTGACGCTGTCCCCGGACGGCTCGGCGACCTCGGCGGTCGACTCGTTCTCGAACGGGTTGAAGACCTGGGGGAAGCCCGCCTGGGTGAGCGCGGACGTGGCGTTCGAGAACCAGGCCGGAGTGGTCTCCGGCATGGCTCTCTGCACGGTCCCCAGCAGCGCCGAGTCACGGATCGCCGTCGTCACCAGCGGGGACGAGGACGCGCCCAGGACGCTCGCCGCCACCCACGCCACGATCAGCACGGAGACCGTGTTGGCCGCGGCGCCGCCGACCCCGTCCGCCACCCGCAGCGGCCCCCGGTCCAGCTCGCGCCGCAGTTTCAGGGCCAGCCGCCCGGCAAGCTCGTGGCCCACGGCGGCCGGGGCGAGCACCGTCAGCACCGCCGTGACCGTCGCCGCCGTCGTCCCCGGCGTGACCAGGTCCATCACCCACGGCAGGATCCACACGCCGACCACCGCACCGCCCACGAACCCGGCGAGCGAGACGCAGCCGGCCACCAGGCCGCGCCGGTAGCCGGATCCGGCGTAGGCCAGGATCACCAGCAACAGCAGGATGTCGAGCAGGTCCACGGAGCCGCCTTTCTCTCGGACCCTCAGGGGGCGTCTCCTAGTACGCGCGGGACGGTCTCGGTGATCAGTCACGCGCCCGTGGCCGATCGGAACCGTCACGCGTGCGTGTACCCCGAAAAACGTCGCGGACCGGGACGATGGTTCCACCGGGTGGCACAGCACACATCGCGGACGTCGCGGTTCGCGCCGACAGTGGGTCCATGTCTGTCTTCCGACCGGGCCTCCGAAGAACACGGAGCGACCGACCGCGGCGTGTTCCGCGGGTACCGAGCACCGTGCTGGTGCTGCTGGCCTGTCTGCCCGGACTCACCGCCCTCGGCGCGCTGGTGCTGTGCGCGGACGGCGTCGACAACGCCGTGTCGGCCTCCCTGGCCGCCCGTCCGGCGCGTCCCTCCGTCGCCCGCGACCTGTCCGCCCCGCACACCGCGGACAAACCCCGCATCGTGCCGCGCTCGGTCTGGGTGGACGCCGGGAACCCGCACGCACAGCCGCCCCCGCGCTACGACGACAAGATCCTCGCCGTCTTCGTCCACCACACCGACTCGCCCAACGGCTACGCGTGCGCCGACGCCCCCGAGATCATCCGCCACCTCTACGAGGGCCAGACCGGCGCCCGCCAGTGGGACGACATCGGCTACAACTTCCTCGTCGACCGCTGCGGCACCATCTACGAGGGCCGCGCGGGCGGTGTCGACCGCGCCGTCACCGGCGCCCACACCCAGGGTTTCAACCACCGCACCACCGGCATCGCCGCCCTCGGCACCTTCACCTCCGGGGTCACCGTCCCGAAGGCGATGACCGACGCGATCGCGGCACTGGCCGCCTGGAAACTGGGCCCCGCCGACATCGACCCGCGCGCCACCGTCCACCTGGTCTCCAGCAACAGCCTCAGCCGCTATCCCGTCGGCAGCACCGCCACCCTCGCCGCCCTGGCCGCCCACAAGGACGGCTTCATGACCAACTGCCCCGGCGCGGCCCTGGACGCCAAGCTGCCGGAGATCCGGAAGGCGGCGGCCCGGCTCCAGGGCCGTACGGTCACAGCGACGCCATAGGCGGCACGCGGACTCCCCGGATCCCGGCGCCCTGCGCTCGCGACATCACCAGTCGGCTGGCGGGGAGCTCATGACCGGCAGTCGTACGACCCGTACGAACAGCCGCCGCACGGAGCGCGCGGGGGCCGTACGAGCGCGGAGGCGGCGGAGCGGGCCTCGGGCCGATGGCGGGCCGCGCGCGGCCCTGGGGGGTGGTCTGTGCGGTCGCGGCCGTCGTCCTGGGGCCGACCACGGTGACCGGGTCCGCTCTCGACCAGGCCGACAGGGCGCCGCTCCACCACGCGGTGCGGGCCGGACTGAAGCAGGCGTACATCCCGTCGGACCCGGGCCGTCGCCGTGCGCCGGCGTGACGCGCGCGTGAGCGTCAGCCCCTGAACCGGTCCCAGAGCTTGGGGTAGCGCTCCGCGAGCGTCGTCTCGCTCTCGAAGTCGACCGGCGTGCCCTCGGGCTCCGCGGAGGCGGGCGGGATGCCGAGGTCCGGGGCGACGACGCCGGTGAGCTGCTCGTAGGCCTCGTCGGCCGCGTAGCCCAGCTCCTCGCCGTCGCCGTCGATCTCCTCGTCGAAGTCGTCCAGCAGGTCGGCCAGCGAGTCCGGGCCGTGCAGCGCGCCCTCGAAGATCTCCCGGCCCTGGCCGATCAGCCAGCAGCGGAAGAAGTCGAACGCGTCGTCACTGGCCCCGTCCAGGAGCACCCACGCGGCGCCCCACAGATCCCAGGTGTAGGCGCGGTTGTAGCGCGACTCGAAGTGACGGGCGAAGTCCAGCACCGAGTCCGGATCCAGCTGGAGCAGCCGGTCCGTCAGCACCTCGGCCTGCTCCTCGGGGTCGCCGTCGGCGGCCTCACGGGCGGCGTCCACGAGTTCCCAGAACTCCGTCTCGTCCATCACGGGTCCAGCATCGTGCCTGGCGGAGGGGGACGCACGTGGAGTGTGGCGGATCGTTATGGGCCGTACAGCCCGGCGAGCCGCGCCGCGTCCCGCGCGAACCGCTCCCGCAGCCCCGCGGGCGCCAGCACCTCCACCTCCGGCCCGAGCCCGGTGAGCTGGGAGTGGGCGACCTCCTCGGACTCCACCGGCAGGGTCGCCGTCACCCGTCCCTCCTCGTCCGGGGCGCCCGCGGCCGCCAGCGCCTCCCGGGCGGCGGGCGGACCGACGGCGTACGGCAGCCTGCGCACCCCCTCCCCGGACAGCCGGACCACGACCTCGGACCGCAGGATGGAGCGCGCGAACTGCTCGGCCCGCTCCGCCCAGAAGGCCGGCAGATCGAACGCCTCGTCACGCTCGAAGCGCTCGCCGTCGGCGGCCACCGCGGTGAACCGCTCGATCCGGTACACCCTGAAGCCGCCGTCGCCAGCCACTCGCGCGCACAGGTACCAGACACCCGCCTTGAGCACGAGCCCGTACGGCTCCAGCAGCCGCTCGACCTCCCGGGCGCCCGAGCGCTCACCCTCGCGCACGGCCTCCCGCGCGGCGTCCTCCTGCCCGCCGCGCCGGTATCGCGCGGTGATCCGCCGGTCGTCCCACACCGCGTCCGCCACGGCCGGCAGCAGCTCGGGCGTGGCGGGTTCCTCGAACCAGTTGGGCGCGTCCAGATGGAACCGCTGCGCGGCCGTGCGGGACGCGTCGCGCAGGGAGGGCAGCAGCGCCGCCGACACCTTCAGCCGGGCCGCCGAGGCCGCGTCGTCCAGGCCCATCTCCCGTAGCGCCCCGGGCACACCGCTCAGGAACAGCGCCTCCGCCTCACCGCGGGCCAGCCCGGTCAGCCGCGTCCGATACCCGCCGACCAGTCGGTACCCTCCGGCCCGGCCCCGTTCGGCGTACACCGGCACACCCGCCTCCGACAGCGCCTGCGCGTCCCGGGTGACGGTCCGCTCCGAGACGTCCAGTTCCCGGGCGAGTTCGGCGGCGGTCATGGTGGGCCGGGACTGGAGCAGCAGCACCATCTTGATGAGCCGGGCAGCGCGCATACGGCCATGATGCCGGGCTCCACTGACAGTGGAGGGGTACGGCGGTCGGTCGCCGTACCCCTCCACCACTGACCAGTGTTACAGGCCGTACCTGTCCCGCGCTTCCTTCACCGCGGTCGCCTTGACCTCGCCGCGCCGGGCGAGCTGGGCCAGGGCCGCGACGACGACCGACTGGGGGTCGACGCCGAAGTGACGGCGGGCCGCCGCACGGGTGTCCGACAGACCGAAGCCGTCGGCGCCCAGGGACGAGTAGTCCTGCTCGACCCACTGCGCGATCTGGTCCGGGACCTGGCGCATGTAGTCGGAGACCGCCAGCACCGGACCCTCGGCGCCGTGCAGCGCCTGACGCAGGTACGGGATGCGCTCCTCGCCGCGCAGCAGGGCCGCGTCGGCCTCCAGCGCGTCACGTCGCAGCTCGGTCCAGGAGGTCGCGGACCACACGTCGGCCGCGACACCCCACTCCTCGGCGAGCAGCCGCTGTGCCTCCAGGGTCCAGTGGATCGCCGTGCCGGAGCCCAGCAGCTGGATCCGCGGGGCGTTGGCCGCCGGGGACAGGCCCGCCGACTCCGCCGTGTTGAAGCGGTACAGGCCCTTGACGATGCCCTCGTCGACGCCCGGGCCGGACGGCTTGGCCGGCTGCGGCATCGGCTCGTTGTAGACGGTGAGGTAGTAGAAGACGTTCGGGTCCTCGCCCGGAGCCGCCTCGCCGTACATCCGGCGCAGACCGTCCTTGACGATCGCCGCGATCTCGTACGCGAAGGCCGGGTCGTACGTCAGGGCCGCCGGGTTGGTCGCGGCGATGACGGGGGAGTGACCGTCCGCGTGCTGGAGGCCCTCACCGGTCAGCGTCGTCCGGCCGGCCGTGGCGCCGACCAGGAAGCCGCGGCCGAGCTGGTCGCCGAGCTGCCACATCTGGTCGGCCGTGCGCTGCCAGCCGAACATCGAGTAGAAGATGTAGAACGGGATCATCGCTTCGCCGTGCGTGGCGTACGCGGTGGACGCGGCGATGAAGTCGGCCATCGAACCGGCCTCGGTGATCCCCTCGTTGAGGATCTGGCCGTTCTTGGCCTCCTTGTAGTACATCAGCTGGTCGCGGTCGACCGGCTCGTACGTCTGGCCCTTGGGCGAGTAGATGCCCAGCGACGGGAACAGGCTCTCCATGCCGAAGGTGCGCGCCTCGTCCGGGACGATCGGCACCCAGCGCTTCCCGGTCTCCTTGTCGCGCACCAGGTCCTTGATCAGGCGGACGAAGGCCATGGTGGTGGCGATGTTCTGGGAGCCGGAGCCCTTGTCGAAGGAGGCGAACGCCTTCTCGGCGGGGGCCGGCAGCGGAGCGAGCGCGTGCGTACGGCGGGCCGGGGCCGGGCCGCCCAGGGCCGCGCGGCTCTCCTGGAGGTAACGGACCTCGGGGGAGTCGGCGCCCGGGTGGGCGTAGGGGACCACGCCGTCGACGAACCGGCTGTCGGGGATCGGCAGCTCCAGCAGGTCGCGCATCGTCTTGAACTCGTCCACCGTCAGCTTCTTCATCTGGTGGTTGGCGTTCTTCGACGCGAAGCCCTCGCCGAGGGTGTGCCCCTTGACGGTCTGGGCCAGGATGACGGTCGGCGCGCCCTTGAACTCCACCGCCGCCTTGTAGGCCGCGTAGACCTTGCGGGCCTCGTGGCCGCCGCGGGAGAGGTGGAAGCAGTCGAGGATCTTGTCGTCGCTCAGCAGCTTCGCCATCTCGGCGAGCGCCGGGTCCTTGCCGAAGAAGTCCTCGCGGATGTAGGCGGCGCCGCGGGTCTGGTACGTCTGCACCTGCGCGTCCGGTACCTCGCGCAGCCGACGGACCAGCGCGCCGGTGGTGTCCAGCTGGAACAGCTCGTCCCAGGCGGTGCCCCACAGCGTCTTGATGACGTTCCAGCCGGCACCGCGGAACTGGGCCTCCAGCTCCTGCACGATCTTGAAGTTCGCGCGGACCGGGCCGTCGAGGCGCTGGAGGTTGCAGTTGATGACGAAGGTCAGGTTGTCCAGACCCTCGCGGGAGGCGAGTGCGAGTGCCGCCGTCGACTCCGGCTCGTCCATCTCGCCGTCGCCGAGGAAGGCCCAGACGTGGGACGCGGAGACGTCCTTGATGTCGCGGTTGGTCAGGTAGCGGTTGAAGCGCGCCTGGTAGATCGCGGAGAGCGGGCCGAGGCCCATCGACACCGTCGGGAACTCCCACAGCCAGGGCAGCCGCCGCGGGTGCGGGTAGGAGGGCAGGCCGTTGCCGCCGGCCTCCTGACGGAAGTTGTCGAGGTGGTGCTCGTTGAGCCGGCCGTCGAGGAAGGCGCGGGCGTAGATGCCCGGGGAGGCGTGGCCCTGGATGTAGAGCTGGTCGCCCGAGCCGTCGCCCTCCTTGCCCTTGAAGAAGTGGTTGAAGCCGGTCTCGTACAGCCAGGCCGCGGAGGCGAAGGTGGCGATGTGGCCACCGACGCCGTGCTTCGCGCCGCGGGTCACCATGGCGGCCGCGTTCCAGCGGTTCCAGGCGGTGATCCTGGCTTCCATCGCGGCGTCACCGGGCACGGTCGGCTCGGCGGCGGTCGGGATGGTGTTGACGTAGTCCGTCTCGAGGAGCTTGGGCAGCGCGATGCCGTTGCCCTCCGCGCGCTCCAGCGTCCGGCGCATCAGGTACGCCGCACGGTGCGGTCCGGCCGCTGCGGTCACCGCGTCCAGCGAGGCCTGCCATTCGGCGGTCTCCTCCGGGTCACGGTCCGGGAGCTGGTCGAGCGCGCTCGGCTGGATGGCGTTGGGGTCGGTCATGTCGCCGCCTCCCTCAGTCGAAGGGGGGTTCCCTGTGAGGTGTTGGTTCGGGGGTGCCCTTGGTCTTTGGCAGGACAGGGCGTGGGGCTCTGGTGCGGTGCCGGTGTGTGGCTCCGCCGCGCGGCCCGTCGGAGACTGTAACCCCCTGATCGATGATCGATCAAAGGGTTGAGGCCCAAAACCTCTTGATCACGAGAAAGTCGGCACCGGGTGCCTGCGTTCCAGGCACCCGGTGCCGACTTTTCGAGGGATTTCTCACTGTGTTTTCGCAGGTGAGCGGGTGCGTGCTCGGCTGCGTCAGGGGCGCGGCGCGCACCCCAGGACATGGGCCTTCACGAGCTCCGCGATCCGCGGGTCCCGGCGCCGGAACGCCTGCACCAACTCCTCGTGCTCCTCGGCGTACGACTGCTGCACCGTCCCCAGCCACCGGATCGACAGCGCCGTGAAGACCTCGATGCCGAGCCCCTCCCAGGTGTGCAGCAGCACCGAGTTGTCGGCCGCCCGCACCAGCTCCCGGTGGAAGCCCACCGTGTGCCGCACCTGGCCGGTCCCGTCGGCCTTGCGGTCGGCCTCGTACAGCGCCGCGACATGCGGCTCCAGGGCCGAGCAGTCCTCCGCCAGCCGCTCCGCCGCCAGCTCCGCCGCGATGGCCTCCAGACCGGCCCTGACCGGGTAGCTCTCCTCCAGGTCGGCCGCGGTCAGGTTCCGCACCCGTACGCCCTTGTTCGGCGCCGACTCGATCAGCCGCAGGGACTCCAGCTCGCGCAGCGCCTCGCGCACCGGCGTCTGGCTGACCTCCAGCTCGGTCGCGATCCGCCGCTCCACGATCCGCTCGCCCGGCTGCCAGCGCCCGCTGACGATCCCCTCCACGATGTGCTCGCGGATCTGTTCGCGCAGCGAGTGGACGACGGGCGCGGTCATGAGGGCTCCTTAGGGAGAGGCTCAGAATCCATGCGGTGGGCCGAAGGGCCTCGTTGAGGGGCGGCGGTCGGGCGGCGAGCGGGACGGCGTTCGACGTTTAGACAATAAGGCCGCGGGAGCCTTCCGGTGGGGCGCACGGGGGCGCTTCGGTGCAGGTGAGACGAGGCTTACACGCTGCTGACAAGGCGTGACCCGTGCGGACGTCACACGACGGTGCCCCGGCCGGAAGACTCCGGCCGGGGCACCGTACGACTGCTCCTGAGGGCTACAGACCGAGCTCGACCTCGAACTCGCCGGCCTCCAGGATCGCCTTGACCGCGGTCAGGTAACGCGCGGCGTCGGCACCGTCGACCAGACGGTGGTCGTAGGACAGGGTCAGGTACGTCATGTCGCGGACGCCGATGACCGTGCCCTCCTCCGTCTCGATGACGGCCGGACGCTTGACCGTGGCACCGATGCCGAGGATCGCGACCTGGTTCGGCGGCACGATGATCGTGTCGAACAGCGCGCCGCGCGAGCCGGTGTTGCTGATGGTGAAGGTCGCGCCGGACAGCTCGTCCGGGGTGATCTTGTTGGCCCGGACCTTGCCCGCGAGCTCGGCGGTGGCCTTGGCGATACCGGCGATGTTGAGGTCGCCCGCGTGCTTGATGACCGGGGTCATCAGGCCCTTCTCGGAGTCCACCGCGATACCGACGCTCTCGGTGTCGAAGTAGGTGATCGTGCCCTCTTCGACGTTGATCCGGGCGTTGATGGCCGGGTGGGCCTTCAGCGCCTGGGCCGCCGCCTTCACGAAGAACGGCATCGGGGAGAGCTTGACGCCCTCGCGCGCGGCGAAGGAGTCCTTGGCCTGGGCGCGCAGCCGCATCAGCCGCGTGACGTCGACCTCGACGACCGACGACAGCTGGGCCTGCTCGTGCAGCGCCTTGACCATGTTGTCGCCGATGACCTTGCGGATGCGGGGCATCTTGACGGTCTGGCCGCGCAGCGGGGAGACCTCGAGCTTCGGCGTCTTCCTGCCGGCCGGGGCAGCGGCGGCGGCCGGAGCCGGAGCGGCTGCGGCGGCCTTCGCGGCCTCGGCGGCGGCGAGGACGTCCTGCTTGCGGATGCGACCGCCGACGCCGGTGCCCTTGACGGCGGACAGCTCGACACCGTGCTCGGCGGCGAGCTTGCGCACCAGCGGGGTCACGTAGGCGCCGTCGTCACCGGCGGGCGCGGCCGGAGCCGGAGCCGAAGGAGCCGGGGCGACCGGGGCCGGAGCCGCCGGGGCGACCGGGGCCGGAGCCGGGGCGGCGGCGACCGGGGCGGGAGCCGGAGCCGGGGCGGGAGCCGGAGCTGCCGGAGCCGCGGGGGCGGCCGGGGCGGGCGCCGGGGCAGCGGCGGCGGGCGCCGGAGCCGGGGCGGCCGGGGCCGGGGCAGCCGCCGGAGCGGCACCCGGGGCGCCGATGACGGCGAGCTTGGCGCCGACCTCGGCGGTCTCGTCCTCGGCGACCACGATCTCCAGCAGCACGCCGGAGACGGGCGCCGGGATCTCGGTGTCGACCTTGTCCGTGGAGACCTCGAGCAGGGGCTCGTCCTCCGAGACCTCCTCGCCGACCTCCTTCAGCCAGCGGGTGACGGTGCCCTCGGTGACGGACTCACCGAGCGCGGGCAGGACCACGTCCGTGCCCGACGCGCCACCGGCCGGAGCCGCCGCGGCGGCGGGGGCCTGCGGAGCCGGGGCGGCGGGGGCGGCCTCGGCCACGGGGGCCGGAGCGGCGGCCGGAGCCGGAGCGGCGGCCGGGGCCGGCTCGGCGGCCGGGGCCGGAGCGGCAGCGGGCGCGCCCTTGCCGTCGTCGATGACGGCGAGCTCGGCGCCGACCTCGACGGTCTCGTCCTCGGCGACCTTGATGGAGGCCAGCACACCGGCGACGGGCGAGGGGATCTCGGTGTCGACCTTGTCGGTCGAGACCTCGAGCAACGGCTCGTCGGCCTCGACGCGCTCACCCTCGGCTTTCAGCCAGCGGGTGACGGTGCCCTCGGTGACGCTCTCGCCGAGCGCCGGAAGGGTTACGGAAACCGCCATGGTTTCGGTTGCTCCTTACGAATTGCGGAAGTCTGTGTCGTCGCGTGGGTGACCGAGGGTCAGTCGTGCGAGTGGAGCGGCTTGCCGGCCAGGGCCAGGTGGGCCTCGCCGAGTGCCTCGTTCTGCGTCGGGTGGGCGTGGATGAGCTGGGCCACCTCGGCCGGCAGCGCCTCCCAGTTGTAGATCAGCTGGGCCTCGCCCACCTGCTCGCCCATGCGGTCGCCCACCATGTGGACGCCCACCACGGCACCGTCCTTGACCTGGACGAGCTTGATCTCGCCCGAGGTGTTGAGGATCTTGCTCTTGCCGTTGCCCGCCAGGTTGTACTTCAGAGCGACGACCTTGTCCGCGCCGTAGATCTCCTTGGCCTTGGCCTCGGTGATGCCCACGGAGGCGACCTCGGGGTGGCAGTACGTCACCCGCGGCACGCCGTCGTAGTCGATCGGAACGGTCTTCAGGCCGGCCAGACGCTCCGCCACCAGCATGCCCTCGGCGAAGCCGACGTGCGCGAGCTGGAGCGTCGGGACCAGGTCACCGACGGCGGAGATGGTCGGGACGTTGGTGCGCATGTACTCGTCGACCAGGACGTAGCCGCGGTCCATCGCGACGCCCTGCTCCTCGTAGCCGAGGCCGGCCGAGACCGGGCCGCGGCCGACGGCGACGAGGAGGACCTCCGCCTCGAACTCCTTGCCGTCCGCGAGGGTGACCTTGACACCGTTCTGGGTGTACTCGGCCTTCGAGAAGAAGGTGCCCAGGTTGAACTTGATGCCGCGCTTGCGGAACGCGCGCTCGAGAAGCTTGGAGGAGTTCTCGTCCTCGACCGGGACGAGGTGCTTCAGGCCCTCGATCACCGTGACGTCGGAGCCGAAGGACTTCCACGCGGAGGCGAACTCGACGCCGATGACTCCGCCGCCCAGGATGATCGCGGACTGCGGCACGCGGTCCAGGACGAGGGCGTGGTCGGAGGAGATGATGCGGTTGCCGTCGATCTCCAGGCCCGGCAGCGACTTCGGCACGGAACCGGTCGCCAGGAGCACGTGACGGCCCTGGATCCGCTGACCGTTGACGTCGACGGAGGTCGGCGAGGACAGTCGGCCCGTACCCTCGATGTACGTCACCTTGCGGGACGCGATCAGCCCCTGCAGACCCTTGTACAGGCCGGAGATGACGCCGTCCTTGTACTTGTGGACGGCGGGGACGTCGATGCCCTCGAACGTGGCCTTGACACCGAACTGCTCGCTCTCGCGGGCCTGGTCGGCGATCTCGCCCGCGTGCAGCAGGGCCTTGGTGGGGATGCAACCCCGGTGCAGGCAGGTACCGCCGACCTTGTCCTTCTCGATCAGGGCGACGTCCAGACCCAGCTGCGCTCCGCGCAGGGCCGCGGCGTAACCACCGCTGCCACCGCCGAGGATCACTAGGTCGAAAACGGTGCTGGCGTCGTTCGCCACGTCACGTCCTCCATGCATGTGCGCCACGCCGGTCTCCAGTGACCGGTCGGCGGCTGGTGTCCGGCCGCTCTTTGTCATCGGCCCTTCGGTGGGGGCCCTGTCCTGCCGTGCCCCATCTTCGCACCTGTCGGCGGCGGACGAGACGCGGGGCCGGGGTGTGAGACGTCCCACGTTCAGTCCCGACGTGGGGAGACCGCCTGCGCCGAAGGGGCGCGGGACCATGCGGATCCGCGGCCGCGCCGCGTGGGCGCGTCCGGCGAACACCCGGCCCGCCGCCGTCGTACGACGCAACGAGCCGGGTGATGAGGAGCACAGCCCCGCCCCGCGGGGGACTCAGCCGAGTTCGCCCGCGGCCGTGACCTCCGCGAGCCGCACCAGCGTGCGCACCGCCGTGCCCGTGCCGCCCTTCGGCGTGTAACCGAACGCGCCGCCCTCGTTGAAGGCCGGTCCCGCGATGTCGAGGTGCGCCCACGTGATGCCCTCGCCGACGAACTCACGCAGGAAGAGACCGGCGACCAGGCCGCCGCCCATCCGCTCGCCCATGTTCGCGATGTCCGCGGTGGCGGAGTCCATGCCCTTGCGCAGGTGCTCCGGCAGCGGCATCGGCCAGGCCGGCTCGCCGACCTCCTCGGCGGCCTCGTGCACCGCGGAGCGGAACGAGTCGTCGTTCGCCATGATGCCGAAGGTGCGGCTGCCCAGCGCCAGCATCATCGCGCCGGTCAGGGTCGCCACGTCCACGACGGCGTCGGGCTTCTCCTGGGAGGCGGCCCACAGCGCGTCCGCGAGCACCAGGCGGCCCTCGGCGTCGGTGTTGAGGACCTCGACGGTCTTGCCGCTGAACATGCGCAGCACGTCACCCGGACGGGTGGCGGAGCCCGACGGCATGTTCTCCGCCAGCGCCAGCCAGCCGGTGACGTTGACCTCCAGGCCCAGGCGGGCCGCCGTGACGACCGCGGCGAACACGGCGGCGGCACCGCTCATGTCGCACTTCATCGTCTCGTTGTGACCGGCCGGCTTCAGGGAGATGCCGCCCGAGTCGTAGGTGATGCCCTTGCCGACGAACGCGAGGTGCTTGTCCGCCTTCGAGGAGGTGTACGACAGCTTGACCAGACGGGGGCCGGAGGACGAGCCCTTGCCGACGCCGAGGATGCCGCCGTAGCCGCCCTTCTCCAGGGCCTTCTCGTCGAGCACCTGCACCTTGAGGCCGTGCTCCTTGGCCGCGGCCTGCGCGATGGCGGCGAACGCCGCCGGGTCCAGGTCGTTCGGCGGCATGTTGATCAGGTCGCGGGCGCGGTTGAGCTCCTCGGCGACGGCCGTGGCCCGCTCGACGGCGGCCTTGTGCTCCTTGTCGCGGGGCTTGCCGCCGAGCAGCGAGGCCTCGCCGAGCGGGGTCTTGCCGGCCCGCGCCTTGGCGTCCTTGCCGTTGTCCTTGTAGGTGTCGAAGGAGTACGCGCCGAGCAGCACGCCCTCGCCGATCGCGCCGAGGTCGGCGGCGTCGTCGAGCGGCAGCGCGAAGGCGGCCTTCTTGGCGCCGACCAGGGTGCGGGCGGCCGCGCCTGCGGCCTTGCGCAGCGCCTCGGCGTCGTAGGAGGAGTCCTTCTCGGGTACCGGGCCCAGCCCCACCGCCACCACGAGGGGCGCCTTGAAGCCCGTCGGTGCCGGCAGCTTGGTCACCTCGCCCTCGGCACCGGAGGCACCGAGGGTCTCGAGGACGCCGGCGAGCCTGCCGTCGTAGGCCTGGTCCACGGCCTCGGCGCCCGGCGCGACGACCGGACCCTTCGGACCCTTGCCGACACCGATCACGATGGCGTCGGCCCGCAGACCGGGCGCCGCGGCGGTGCTGAGAGTGAGAGCAGTCACGGTGGTGAAATCTCGCTTCCGATGTGAAGTTTCAGTGGCCGAACTGTGTGGGTCGACCGAGCCCGGCTGTCGACCCTAGATCCGGTCGACGGGAGCGGTCTCCACCGGGGCCCTCACCGGTGCGGCGGACCGGTGCGGACACCTGGGAGGAGACTACGCGCGTACGGGCGTCCGCTCAGTCCCGCGGGCGTTCACTCGCGGGTGGCGTCGTCGTCACCTGCCGATCCTCGCACTCCATGACCTGGGCCACACGCATCGGGTGCGCAACCGCTTGCACCCGCCGCGTCAACGGCCGAGGGACAGCACCACGAGCGCGGCCGTCGCGGCCGTCTCCGCGAGGGCGCCGAACACATCACCGGTGATCCCGCCGAAGCGGCGCGTGCAGCGGCGCAGCAGGAGTTCGGCGACGGCGACGGCGGCGAGCACGGCGAGGGCCGTGCGCACGATGTCGTACGTCCCGAGGAGCGCGCCCCCGGCCGCGGCGCCGAGGACCACGACGGCCGCCGCGCCCGCCGCCGCCCGCACCGGGACCACCCCGGCGACGGCGGCCCCCAGCCCCTCCGGCCGGGCGGCCGGCACCCCGCCGCGGGCGGCCAGGGTCAGGGCCAGCCGTGCGGCGGTCGCCGAGACCACCGCGGCGAGCGCGCCGCGGGCCCAGGAGGCGCCGTACAGCTGGGAGAGCGCCGCCATCTGGGTGAGCAGCACGAGCACGAGCGTGATCACCCCGAACGGTCCGATGTCCGACTGCTTCATGATCCGCAGGGCGTCCTCGGCGGGCTTGCCGCTGCCCAGCCCGTCGGCGGTGTCGGCCAGCCCGTCGAGGTGCAGCCCGCGGGTGAGGGCGGCGGGCACGGCGGCGGTGGCGACGGCGGCGAGCAGCGGGCCGGCCCCGAGGAACAGCAGCAGCGCGCCGAGTGCGGCGGCGCAGCCGCCGACCACCAGGCCGGCCAGCGGCGCGCACAGCATCCCGCCGCGCGCGGCCTCGCGGTCCCACCGGGTCACCCGTACCGGGAGGACGGTCAGGGTGCCGAAGGCGAAACGGAGGCCGTCCGGCAGGGCGGGGGTCTTGGACACCGGCGCAGATTACCCGGCGGCCCGGGAAGCCCTCACGGGCCTCATGGATAAAGTGCGCATATGGGACATTGGTTGTACCGGAACATCGTCGAGCCGGGCAAACTACCGCTGCTCCTCGCCCTCGCGTCCTTCGTCGTCACCTTCGTCGTCACCCGGGTCATCACCCGCATGATCCGCGCGGGCAAGGGCCCCTTCGGCAACGTCAAGGCCGGCGGCATGCACATCCACCACGTGGTCCCGGGTGTCGTACTCACCGTCATCGGCGGTTTCGGGGCGGTCGCCAGCGGCCGGCACGGCTTCGGCGCGGCCCTGTGCGCGGTCATCTTCGGCGTCGGCGCGGGCCTCGTCCTGGACGAGTTCGCGCTGATCCTCCACCTCGACGACGTCTACTGGACCGAGCAGGGGCGCAAGAGCGTGGAGGTCGTGGTGGTCACGGCCGCGCTGGTCGGCCTGCTGCTCTCCGGCTTCGCCCCGTTCGGCGTCAACGACCTCTCCCAGGACGAACTCCAGGACCGCGGCGGAGTCCTCGCGACCGTCGCCGTGAACTTCTTCTTCTCCCTCCTCGCGCTGAGCAAGGGCAAGGCGCGGACCGCGATCTTCGGGGTGATCGTCCCCGTCGTCGCCGTCCTCGGCGCGATCCGCCTGGCCCGCCCCGGCTCCCCCTGGGCCAAGCGCTTCTACCGCCGCCGTCCCCGCGCCCGCGCCAGGTCCCGACTGCGCGCCTACCGCCACGACCGCCGCTGGCTGGGCCCCCGCCGCGCCCTGGAGAACTGGATCGGCGGCAAACCGGACCCCACCCCGGCCCGGCTGCCGGGCGCGGGGCCGGAAACTCGATAGGGGGTTCGGGGCGGTGCGGGGGAGGCCCGGTGCGGGGGAGGGCTCGGGCCGGAGCTCGGGGTAGGGCTCGAGGTAGGGCTCGAGGTAGGGCCCGGCCGGGGTTCGGCCCGGACCTGGGTCCGAACCTCGCCGGGTCGTCGGCCTGTTGACAGTCGCCCCGGCAGCCGGAGGCCAGGCAGTCAGTGGCCCTGCGGCCGATGGCCCGGAGGCAGCTGGCCCGGCGGGTCCCGACGGCCCGATGACCGTCGCCTCGGCAGTCGGCAGTCGGCAGTCGGCAGTCGGCAGTCGGCAGTCGGCAGCCGGTGGCCGGTGGCCGATGCCCGGTGGCCCAGCGGGCAGTGGCCAGGGTGGCCGATGGCCCGCGGTCGGTGGCTCGGAGGCAGTTGGCCCGGCGGGTCCCGACGGCCCGATGACCGTCGCCTCGGCAGTCGGCAGCCGGTGGCCGGTGGCCGGTGGCCGATGCCCGGTGGCCGGTGGCCCAGCGGGCAGTGGCCAGGGTGGCCGATGGCCCCCGGTCGGTGGCTCGGAGGCAGTTGGCCCGGCGGGTCCCGACGGCCCGATGACAGTCGCCCCGGCAGCCGACAGTCGGCAGCCCAGCGCGCAGTGGCCCGATGGCTGCCGGCCCCGCGGTCAGCGGCCCGGTGGTCGTCGGGCCGGTGGTCGGTGGCCGCGTGGTCGGCGGTCCCGTAGCCGTCGGCCCGGCGGCCGGCCGCGCAGGGTCGTCGCGCCGCACAGCAGCACCGCCACCGCGATCGCCGCCAGGTGCTCCTTGCCGGCCAGGTTGTCCTTCAGGAGCACCTCGACGACCATCGCGAGGGCCACCGCACCCGCGGTCACATACGCGCCGTAGCGCCAGCCGAGGAAGATCGCCAGCCCCACCACGGCCGCGGACGGCCCGGTGTCCACGACCTGGGCGTCCGAGGCGGGCAGCCCCAGCGGGTGGCCGGGGCCGAGCCGGATGCCGAGACGGGCGTAGAGCGTTCCGGCGAATGTGGCGACGTAGGCGATGACCAGGGTCCGCCACCAGCCGAGGCAGATCTCCGCGATCCCGAACACGAACAGGATCTGGGCCAGCGCACCCCATACCGGCAGGTCGAGCGCCGGTACGAACAGCGACAGAGGCGTGCGCAGCAGGGCCGGCCAGAGCGGGTCCTCGGCGCGCACGGCACCGACGTCCTGCACGAACCGAAAGCCCCACGACTGGTTCTGCACGATCTGTATGACCGTCGTCAGACACACCGCCCCGATGCTCATCGGCATCGCCCGCCAGCGCCGCTTCAGCAGCGGCTCCCGCACCGTGACGTACAGCAGCCCCCATTCGGCGCGGGCCCAACGGGCGAGCCTGTTCATCCGGTGTTCCTCATCCCCGTGGTCTCATCTGTGCGTGTCCAGGTGCCTGCGGTGCAGCCACTTGGGCAGGCCCGGCGCCTCCAGGAACCCCTCCGCCCGCGCCGACGCGACGCCGATGCGCGGCAGGTCCGCGCTCTTCTCGAAGAGCAGGAAGCGCGGCTCCCAGATGGGCCGGTACTTGGCGTTGGCGCGGTACAGCGACTCGATCTGCCACCAGCGCGAGAAGAAACTGAGCAGCGATCGCCACAGCCTCAGCACCGGCCCGGCACCGAGACGCGCACCACGTTCGAAGACCGAACGGAACATGGCGAAGTTGAGCGAGACCTGCGTGACCTCGATCTCGCGGCCCCGCCGCAGCAGTTCGATGACCATGAACTCCATCAGCCCGTTGTCGGAGTCCCGGTCCCGCCGCATGAGGTCGAGCGACAGCCCGTGCGGCCCCCACGGCACGAAGGAGAGCAGCGCCCTCAACTCCCCGTCCGCGTCGGTGCACTCCAGCATCACGCAGCGCCCGTCCTCCGGGTCGGCCAGCCGGCCCAGGGCCATGCTGAACCCGCGCTCGGTCGCGCCGTCGCGCCAGTCGTCGGCACGCCGGACGAGGTACGCCATCTCGTCCGCGCCGATGTCCTCGTGCCGCCGGATCCGTACGCCGTGGCCCGCCCGCCTCACGCGGTTGTGCGCCTGCCGCACGGTCCGCAAGGCCCGGCCCTCCAGCGTGAACTCGGCGACCTCCACGAGCGCCTCGTCGCCGAGTTCGAGCGCGTCCAGGCCGTGGCGCGCGTACACGGTCCCCGCCTCCTCGCTCGCTCCCATCACCGCCGGGATCCACCCGTGCGCGCGGGCCTCGGCGAGCCACGGCTCGATGGCCCCCGGCCAGGCCTCCGGGTCCCCGATCGGATCCCCGGACGCCAGCGACACCCCGCCGATGACCCGGTAGGCGACCGCCGCCTTGCCCGTAGGTGACCAGACGACGCTCTTCTCCCGTCGCAGCGCGAAGTACCCCAGTGAATCGCGCTCGCCCTGCTGTTCGAGCAGCGCCCGCAACCGCTTCTCGTCGTCCTCGGTGAGCGGGTCGACGGCGCGCCGCGAGCGGAAGGCGGCGTAGAACACGGCCAGCACCAGGGCCGTACTGAGCACGTTGACGGCGACGTCGGCCCAGTTCGGCGTCGAGATGCCCGGGTAGCGGGACTCGTCGGCCGCGACCGAGACCAGCCGCAGTGTGCCGTACCGCCAGCGCTCCGGGAACGTCGAACGTCCCGCGTCCGCCGCCTGGTTGGTGACCGTCACGAGCAGCGCGGCCAGCAGCGAGGAGAGCAGCAGCCCGCCGACGGCCACGACCGCGGCGAGCCGGGGGTTGGCGCGGTCGCCCTTGGCGTAGAACTCGCGCCGCCCGACCAGCAGGGTGCCCACGAAGGCGGCGGTGAGGCCCAGGGAGATCCAGTTCTGCGGGTACCGCCGGACCTCCGGGAACACCATCGCGAAGGCGAACAGCGCCAGGAACGGCCCGCTGAGTCCGAGGTTGAGGATCCAGGAGGCCCGCTTGCGGCGCCGCATGGTGACGGCCAGGAACGCGGTGAACACACCCGAGGCGAACCCGGCCGTCAGCAGGTAGGGCGTGAAGAAGTCCTCCTGGTTGTGTCGCCGTACGTCCTGCCCCAGGGAGACCCACACCGCGCTGAGGAAGTTGACGAAGGCGACGGCCCGCAGGTACCAGACGGCGAGGCCGGCGGCCCGCCGGGAGGCTCCGGTGCTACGGCGGTCCTGGAAAGGCGCGATTCGGACATCTCCCATGAAGGGTGATCATATGGGCGTGTAACCCTCGAATCGCTCTTTCGTCGCCGCCCTTTCTGGCGGCTACGCCTCCTGCCCGCCCGCGTGCCTCCTGCTCACCCCGCGTGTCCTGCTCGCCCCGCGGCCCGGCTTCGCCCTTCGAGCTCCACGAGCCCTTCGAGTCCCACGCGCCCTTCGAGTCCCACGCGCCCTACGAGTCCCACGCGCCCTACGAGTCCCACGCGCCCTACGAGTCCTGCGGGCCCTGCCCGGCCCGCCCCTCGTGCTCGGCCGGCTCTTCCCGCTCGGCCTGCGACGCGTCCTCGGTGTCCTTGGCGTCCTCGGCCTCCGGCTTCTCCGGCAGCTCCGCCGCCAGCGCAGCCGCGGCCTGCACCAGGGGCAGGGCCAGCAGGGCCCCCGCCCCTTCGCCGACGGTCACCCCCTGGTCGAGCAGCGGCTCCAGCGCCATCCGGTCCAGCGCCTTGGCCTGTCCCGGCTCCCCGCTGCTGTGCCCGGCCAGCCACCAGTCCGGCGCCCGGAACGCGACCCGCTGGGCGACCAGCGCGCACGCGGCCGCCACGACCCCGTCCAGGACCACCGGCATCTTCCGTACCGCGCTCTGCAACAGGAACCCGGTCATCGCGGCGAGGTCGGCCCCGCCGACCGTCGCCAGCAGCCGCAACTGGTCCCCGAGCACCGGCCGGGCCCGACGCAGCGCGTCGCGGATCGCCGCGCACTTGCGCATCCAGGCCAGGTCGTCGATCGCCAGGCCGCCGCGCCCGGTCACCACGGACGCGTCGGTCCCGCACAGCGCGGCGATCAGGACCCCCGCCACCGTGGTCCCGCCCACGCTCACATCGCCGAGCACCACCAGATCCGTACCGGAGTCGGCCTCCTCGTCGGCCACCGCGACCCCGGCCCGGAAGGCGGCCTCCGCCTCCTCCAGGGTCAGCGCGTCCTCGACGTCGACGGACCCGCTGCCGCGCCGCACCCGATGCCGTACGACATCCTCGGGCAGCGTGTCCGGTGCGCAGTCCAGGGCCATGTCCACGACCCGTACGGGCACACCCAGCCGGCGCGCGAGCACGGAGACGGGCCGGCCGCCCTCCAGCACCTCGCGCACCAGTTCCGCCGCGCTGCCCGCGGGCCGGGCCGAGACGCCCCGCCCGGCGATCCCGTGGTCCCCGGCGAAGAGCACGACCCGGGGCCGCTCGATCGGCCGCACCGGCACGGCCGACTGCGCCGCGGCCAGCCACTCGCCCAGGTCGTCGAGGCGCCCCAGCGATCCGGGCGGCACGATCTGACGCTCCCTGCGCGCCTCGGCGTCGCGGCGCACCCCGCCGTCGGGACGCTCGATCAGATCGGTGAAGTCGTCGAGATTAAGCGAGCTCATTCGCCGAACAGTACCGGCACTGATCGAACGTGTCGGCGCCACATCGCCACCCCGCGGACACGACGTCGTTGCACCCAAGATCGCGATCCCATACGTTCCACTTTGCGGCGAATTGGCCCGCTCGTGATCCTGCTCCGCTCGCCGCCCTCTCGCCCCACCGGGAGCCGCACATGTCCGCCCAGCCCGCCCCGACCCCCGCCCCGACCCCCGGCTCGCCCCCCGGCTCGCCCCCCGCCTCGACCCCCGCCCCGTCCGGCGCCCCCCAGGCGGCCGAGCGGCGCCGCGCCCGCTACGCCGCGGAACTCGCCGAGGGCACCGACCACTTCCACGAGCCGCGCCGCGCGGACTGCCCCTGGTGCGGCTCGACCCGGCTGCGCACCCGGCTGCGCGCCCCCGACCTGCTCCAGGGCAAGCCGGGCACGTTCGTCGTCGACGAGTGCGGCAGTTGCGCGCACGCCTTCCAGAACCCTCGGCTGACCGCCGAAGGCCTGGCCTTCTACCACCGTGACCTGCACGAAGGACACCTCGACGAGATCGCCGCCCTCGCGGAACGCGCCCTCGGGGCCCGCGGTCGCCGCCGGCACCTGCGCGCCACCGCCCGCGCGATGCTGTCCTTCCCCGAGCCGGAGAGCTGGCTGGACGTGGGGACGGGCCACGCCCACTTCCCGGAGACCGCGAAGGAGGTGTTCGCCTACACCTCCTTCGACGGCCTCGACCCCACCCCGCGGGTGACCCGGGCCAGGGCGGCCGGCCGCGTCGAGGAGGCGTACATCGGCCGGCTGACCTCCCCGGAGATCACCACCCGGCTGCGCGCCCGTTACGACGTGGTGAGCATGCTCCACCACCTCGAACACACCCCGGATCCCCGCGAGGAACTCCGTGCCGCCCTCACCGCCCTGCGCCCCGGCGGCCACCTGCTGCTCGAACTCCCCGACCCGCAGAGCGTGTTCGCCACCCTGCTGGGCAAGTGGTGGCTCCCGTACGGCCAGCCCCGGCACCTCCACCTCATCCCGCTGCCCAACCTGCGCACGGAACTGGAGTCCCAGGGCTGCACGATCGTCACCGTCGACCGCCGGGCCTCCCACGTCCCGCACGACCTGGCCGGCGCCCTGTCCCTCGGCCTGACCCGGGCCCTCCCCGAGCCGGACGCACCCTGGCGAGCCGCCCCGCCCGGCGAGTTCCAGCGCCGGCTGCGCGCGGTGCTGCTCGCCGCGAGCACGCCGCTCGTCGCCGCGGCCGCGACCCTGGACCACACCCTGGCCCCGTTGCTCCGCCGCACCCGCTTCTCGAACACCTACCGCGTCATCGCCCGGCGGAACTGACCCCCGCCCCCGCACGGCGCTCAGCCGCGCAGTACCAGCGCCTGCCCCGCCACCACCAACAGCACCTGCTCGCACTCCCCGGCGAACGCGGCGTTGAGCCGCCCCAGCTCGTCCCGGTACCGGCGCCCCGACGCCGTGGCCGGCACGATCCCCGACCCCACCTCGTTCGACACGGCCACCACCGTCCGCCGGGCGGCGCGCACCGCCGCCGTCAGCTCCCGCACCCGCTCCCGCAGCGCCCGTTCGCCCCCGTCCGCCCACAGCGCGTCGTCCCACGCCCCGACCGTGTCCATCGCGTCGGTCAGCCAGAGCGACAGACAGTCGATCAGCAGCGGTGCCCCGTCCTCCGCCAGCAACGGCACCAGGTCGCACGTCTCCACCGTCCGCCACGACCCCGGCCGCCGCTCCCGGTGCGCCGAGACCCGCGCCGCCCACTCCTGGTCGCCGCCGCGCGAACCGCCGGTGGCGACGTACAGCACGTCGGGGAAGGCCTCCAGCCTGCGTTCGGCCTCCACCGACTTCCCGGACCGCGCGCCGCCCAGCACCAGCGTCCTTCGCGGTACGTCGGGCACGTCCTCGTACATCCCCACCAGCAGCGTCGACCCGTCGGGCACCGCCCGCGCCCCGGCCGCCGCCAGCCGCCGCCGCAACTCGGGTCCCGGCGGCACGTCGTGATCGAGGTGCACGGCGACGACGTCGGTCGTCGGCCCCACCGCGCCCACCGCCCGCAGCTTCGCGAGCGCGTCCGGGCGCCCCACGACATCGGCGAGCACCATGTCGTACGGTGCCGCCGTCTCGTTCCCCTCCTCCAGCCCCGCGGGCGCGCACCCCGGCGGCAGATACAGCAGCCGCTGCCCGTCCTGCCCCGTCACCGCGTACCCCGTGCCCGGCGCGTCCATCGCCAGCGCCCGCACCCGATGCCCCGTCAGCAGCGCCAACTCCCGCCCGTCGGGCACCCGGCCGGGCTGCGGCAGCCCGGCCGGCACCTCCACCGCGGGCCCGTTGTGCGGATGCGACAGCAGCACCTGCCGTACGCCGCCCAGCGTGCGCCCCGCCCGGGCCGCCGCGAAGGCCGCGCCGGGCGTCAGGTCCAGCAGCAGCGTGCCGTCCACGAGCAGCGAGGTGGCCGCCCGCGCGTCGGCGCCGAGCGCGCAGGCACAGGCCGCGCAGGGACAGTCGGGGCGGGGGAGTCCCGCGGGGGCACCGGTGCCGAGCAGAGTCAGTTCCACGGAAGCGATTTTCGCCTGTCACCGCTGGTCCCGCGTGATGGAGACCCCCTTAAGGGGCGTGGCGCCGTCTGCCCGTGGGGCTTCGTCGGCCCGTACGGGTGCGCCGGGCGGGCGCGGGCGGCCCCGGCCGGCGCGGCCCGCGCCCGACGGATGATCCGCGGCCTGCTCACGGCCGACCCGGCGGAGCGCATAGGCTTCGGGGCAGCGGCCGGACCAAGATCCGGCTTCTGCTCTGCATGTGCTCACATCTGGGAGGCGTACATGGCGGCATGGCTGTGGCGGTTCGAGAAGGCCGACGGGACAGAGGTTCAGCCCGCGGTGCAGCCCGAGGAGTTCACGACGCAGGGGGACGCCGAGTCCTGGATCGGGGAGGCCTGGAAGGCCCTGGTCGAAGGCGGCGCGGACCAGGTGCGGCTGTTCGAGGACTCCACGGAGATCTACGGGCCGATGAGCCTGCACGCCGAGGAGGCCTGAGCCCCGAGCCCCCGGGCGGGGGCCGCCGTCCGGCCCTCGCCCCGCTCACTGCTCGCCCAGCGTCACCTCCGCCGTCCCGCCGACGCCGTCGCGCGTGAACGTCACCGTCGCCCTGTCCCCGGGCCGCTTCGCCGCGAGTGCCTCCGACAGGGTGGTGACGGAGGTGATGTCGGCGGTGCCCAGCCCGGTGACGACGTCCCCGGCCCGCAGACCGGCCCGGGACGCGGCGCCGCCGCTCTGCACCTCGACCAGGGCGACCCCGGTGGCCCGGTAGGCGTCGTCGACGACCGTACGGCCGGTGATGCCGAGCGACGCCCGGCCCGAGTCGGTCACCTTGCCGGTCCTGACGATCTGGTCGGCGATCTTCCGCACCGTCGAGGCGGGGATCGCGAACCCGATCCCGGGCGCCATGGCGCCCCCGAGCCCGGGGTCGGCGGCGGCGAGCGTCGGGATGCCGATGACCCGGCCGGCCAGGTTGACGAGCGCGCCCCCGCTGTTGCCGGGGTTGATGGCCGCCGAGGTCTGCACCATGTCGCCGATGGTGGCGCCGGTGCCCCCGTCCGTCTGTCCCTCGCTGACCGTCCGTCCGGTGGCGGACACGATGCCCTGGGTCACGCTGGACGACAGCCCGAGGGGCGAGCCCATGGCCAGCACGATGTGCCCCACCTGCACCGTGGCGGAGTCCCCGAAGACCGCGGCCCGCAGCCCCTTCGGCGCCTTGTCGAGTCTGATGACGGCGAGGTCCTGCTCCGGGTAGGAGCGGACCAGGCTCGCGGTCAGCGGCTGCTCGTCGTCGGCGGTCGTCACCTGGAAGGTCGTCGCCTGTCCGACGACGTGCGCGTTGGTGACGATGTGCCCCTTGTCGTCGTAGACGACGCCCGATCCCAGGTCCTCGTCGGCCTGGATCTGCACGACCGACGGCAGTACGTCCTTGATCACCCGCTGGTAGGCGCTCTCCAGGTCGTTGACCGGCCCGGGCACGGCCGCGGCGTCCGCGGCAGTCCGCGCCGCGTCCGCGGTCCCGCCCGGTGAGCCGAACGTGGAGCACCCGCAGACGAGCGCGGCGGAACAGACGAGCACGGCCGGCCGCAGGGCACGGGCAGGGAAGACGTCCATACCCCGAGTCTCCCGGCGGGGTGGGCCCCCGGCTTGCCCTGCTCCCCCGAACGAGCGCACCCTCGCGCGAAGGCGGTTCTCGCGCCGCACCGGGGCGATGTCCGCGCGTTGCCGGTCTGCTGAGTCCCGCATTCCACCCGAGCGCGGCCGCACACTCCGCGCGGGCTCAGCCCCGTAGTCCGCGCAGGCGCGACGCCGTACTCCGGGCGGTCGTGCCCTTGTACCCGCTCCGGGCGGTTGTGCTCTCGTGCCGGTTCCGGTCGGTTGTGCTCTCGTACCCGCTCCGGTCGGTCGTGCTCTCGTACCGGTTCCGGTCGGTCGTGCTCTCGTACCCGCTCCGGGCGGTCGTGCTCTCGTACCGGTTCCGGGCGGTCGTGCTCTCGTACCCGCTCCGCGCGAGGGCGACCTCGCGAAAGCTCAGCCCCGTACCCCGCACAGGTGCAGCAGCGCCGCGACGGCACGGTACGGGTCCGTGCGCCCGGCCCGTTCCTCGGCCGCCAGCAGTGTGTCCATGTCGGCCGGCGGTTCCGCGTCGTCCGGCGCGGTGTCCGTGAAGACCCGCACGCCGTACCAGGCGTGCAGCGGCGCTCCGATACCGGCGAGCGTGGCGGTCAGCGTGGCGAGGCGGTCCGCGCGGACGTCGAGGCCGAGCCGGTTGCGGTAGACCGTGCCGTCGAAGGCGGCCAGCGTGCCCGGCCAGTCCTCGGACAGCCCCGGCCGCAGCGCCAGCGCGTCCGCGTTGCGCACCAGCAAAGACAGCAGTCCGCCCGGCGCCAGCATGCGCGCGAGCCCCGCCACCAGCGGGTCGGGCTCCTCGACGTACATGAGGACGCCATGACACAGCACGACATCGAAACTGCCCGGCAGGAAGTGCACCCCGGTGTCCCGGCCGTCACCCTCCAGGATCCGCACCCGGTCGCGGATCCCCTCCGGCTCCGACGCCAGTGACTCCCGCGCCGTCGCGACCATCGTCGCGTCCCGTTCGAGCCCGGTCACCTCATGACCGGCCCGCGCCAGCCGCAGCGCCTGCGTGCCCTGGCCCATCCCGACGTCCAGCACCCGCAGCCGTTGCCCGACGGGAAACCGCCCGGCTATCTGCTCGTCCAGCTGGCGAGCCACCAGCTCCTGCCTTACGACGTTCCGCAGCCCGCCCAGCTTGCTCAGCCAGGCATCCGCCGCGCCCCCGGAGAAAGACGTTGTGCTCAGGGCCGCGCTCCGCGCTTGACCTGCGGCTTCGGCAGCCGGAGCCGGCGCATCTGGAGGGAGCGCATCAGGCCGTAGGCGACCGCGCCCCGCCTGCTCTGGTCGGGGAAGCGCTCGGCCAGCCGCTTCTTCAGGCGGAAGCCGGAGAGGATCGAGTCCAGCACGATCAGCACGATCACCACGAGCCACAGCAGCAGCGCGATGCTCTGCAGCGAGCCCACCCGCACCATGCTCAGCACGAGGATGACCACGGCCATCGGCAGGAAGAACTCCGCGATGTTGAAGCGCGAGTCGATGAAGTCGCGCGCGAACTTGCGCACCGGACCCTTGTCACGGGCCGGGAGGTACCGCTCGTCGCCACTGGCGAGCGCCTGACGCTGCCGGTCCATGGCCTGGCGGCGCTCCTCGCGCTGACGCTTGGAGGCGTCCTTGCGCGAGAGCGACGAGGTGCTGGCGACGCTGCGGCGCTGGGACTGGGCCTCACTGCGCTTGGGCGTGGGCCTGCCCTTCGGGGCCTGCGGGTCGCGGGTCTGCTTGGAGTCGGTCACCTGCGCCTTGTCGGCGGGGGCCTTCTCTTCCTTGGCACGGCTACGGAACACAAAACCCAAGGGTACGGGGTGCGGGGGCATGGACCCCAGCCCGGCGGGGAACGATCCGGCAACACCGGTCGTCTGTAGGGGGACAGAGGGGACGTTGCAGACGGTTCACCCGGTGCACACCCGGGAGGCCACCGCGGGCAACCCCGGGGGTCACCTACTCCTCACGCCGGAGCGGAGTCGTCGTCAGTCGTCCTTGGGGATGAGCGCATCCGTCCCCGAACAGTGCGGTAATGGATGTGGGGCCCGTACTGTGGGTCCTGTTGCAGTCGCTGGAGCTGGAGTCCGTCAGAAGGGGGCGCGCGAAGCCCATGAGCGGTGTCATGAAGCGTATGGGGATGATCTTCCGCGCGAAGGCGAACAAGGCCCTTGACCGGGCCGAGGACCCGCGCGAAACCCTCGATTACTCGTACCAGAAGCAGCTGGAGCTGCTCCAGAAGGTGCGCCGAGGTGTCGCCGACGTGGCGACCTCGCGCAAGCGGCTGGAACTCCAGCTCAACCAGTTGCAGCAGCAGTCCTCCAAGCTGGAGGACCAGGGCCGCAAGGCGCTCGCGCTGGGTCGCGAGGATCTGGCCCGCGAGGCCCTCTCCCGCCGCGCCGCGCTCCAGCAGCAGGTGACGGACCTGGAGACGCAGCACTCCACGCTCCAGGGCGAGGAGGAGAAGCTCACCCTGGCGGCCCAGCGACTCCAGGCCAAGGTCGACGCCTTCCGTACGAAGAAGGAGACGATCAAGGCGACCTACACGGCGGCCCAGGCCCAGACCCGGATCGGCGAGGCCTTCTCCGGCATCTCCGAGGAGATGGGCGACGTCGGCCTGGCCATTCAGCGCGCCGAGGACAAGACGGCCCAGCTCCAGGCCCGCGCCGGCGCCCTCGACGAACTGCTCGCCTCGGGTGCCCTCGACGACCCCACCGGCATGGCCAAGGACGACCTCCAGGCCGAGCTGGACCGGCTCTCCGGTGGTACGGATGTAGAGCTGGAGCTGCAGCGCATGAAGGCGGAGCTGGCCGGAGGCACGTCCGCGGGCCAGCAGGCCATCGAAGGCGGCACGGGTCAGGCGCAGTCCCAGCAGCAGCCGCAGGACACCCCGCGCTTCGACAAGCAGTAGTCCGTTCCCACAGACCGCAGCCGGGGCCCACGCCGAGGAGGGCGAACATGATCGTACGGATCATGGGGGAGGGGCAGGTGAGGCTGGCCGAAAGCCACCTCACCGAGCTGAACACGCTGGACGACGAGCTCCTGGCCGAGGTGGAGAAGGGGGACGGCCCCGGTTTCCGGCGTACCCTCCAGGCACTCCTGACCAGGGTCCGCGAGCTGGGCGAGCCCCTCGCGGACGACTCCCTGGAACCGTCGGAGCTCATCCTGCCCGCCGAGGACGCGACCCTGCAGGAAGTCCGGGACCTGCTCAGCGACGACGGCCTGATCCCGGGCTGACACCCGCGGTACGGGGGTACGACGGCACCGGTTCCGGCGCCGACGACTCCCCCGTACTGTTCAACCGTGAGCACCCTCGAGCGCGCCCGCGGCCGGCTGAAGGCCCATCCCCTGGCGCTGGACGCGGCGCTGGCGGCGGCCGTGCTCGTCTGCATGGTGGCCGGTTCCTTCGTACGGCCGCAGGGTGAGCACGGCGTCAGCTGGAGCTTCCGTTCCCCGGACCCGCTCAGCCTCGTCCTGATCACCCTCGGCGCGGTGGCGCTCGTCTTCCGCCGCAGCGCCCCCATGACGGTGCTCGCCCTCACCGGAGGATTCGCGCTCGTCGAGAGCGTCACCGGCGACCCCCGCGCCCCCGTCGCGATGTGCGCCGTCATCGCCCTCTACACCGTGGCCTCCACCACCGACCGCCACACCACCTGGCGCGTGGGCCTGCTCACCATGAGCGTTCTGACCGGCGCGTCCATGCTCGCCGGACCGCTGCCCTGGTACGCCCAGGAGAACCTCGCCATCTTCGCCTGGACCGGCATCGGCGCCACCGCGGGAGACGCCGTCCGCAGCCGCCGCGCCGTCGTCCAGGCCATCCGCGACCGCGCCGACCGCGCCGAACGCACCCGCGAGGAGGAGGCCCGCCGCCGGGTCGCCGAGGAACGCCTGCGGATCGCCCGCGACCTGCACGACGTCGTCGCCCATCACATCGCCCTGGTCAACGTGCAGGCCGGAGTCGCCGCCCACGTCATGGACAAGCGCCCCGACCAGGCCAAGGAGGCCCTCGCCCACGTCCGCGAGGCCAGCCGCTCCGCGCTCAACGAACTGCGCGCCACCGTCGGCCTGCTCCGCCAGTCCGGCGACCCCGAGGCGCCCACCGAGCCCGCCCCCGGCCTCGACCGCCTCGACGAACTCGTCGGCACCTTCCGCAGCGCCGGTCTCCAGGTCGAGGTCGCCCGCGCCGACCAGGACACCGCCCTCCCCGCCGCCGTCGACCTGGCCGCCTACCGCATCGTCCAGGAGGCCCTCACCAACGTGCAGAAACACGCCGGCACCGAGGCCAAGGCCGAGGTCAGCGTCGTACGCGTGGGACCGCACATCGAGATCACCGTCCTCGACGACGGCCGCCCGGCCCCCGACGACGTCCCGCACGCCGGCGGCGGCCACGGGCTGCTCGGCATGCGCGAGCGCGTCACCGCCCTGCGCGGCACCCTCACCACCGGTCCCCGGTACGGCGGCGGCTTCCGCGTCCATGCGATCCTGCCGGTCAAGCCCCGCACCACCGCGGCGGGAGAGCCGGGGGAGACCGTATGACCATCCGTGTCCTGCTCGCCGACGACCAGGCACTGCTGCGCAGCGCCTTCCGCGTGCTCGTCGACTCCGAGCCCGACATGGAGGTGGTGGGCGAGGCGTCCGACGGCGCCCAGGCGGTCCGGCTGGCCAAGGAGGAACGCGCCGACGTCGTCCTGATGGACATCCGGATGCCCGGCACGGACGGCCTCGCGGCCACCCGCCTGATCAGCGCCGACCCGGCCCTCGCCCAGGTCCGCGTGGTGATCCTGACGACCTTCGAGGTCGACGACTACGTCGTGCAGTCGCTGCGGGCCGGCGCCTCCGGCTTCCTCGGCAAGGGGAGCGAACCGGAGGAACTGCTCGCCGCCATCCGGATCGCGGCCGGTGGCGAGGCCCTGCTGTCCCCGGCCGCCACCAAGGGACTCATCGCCCGGTTCCTCGCCCAGGGCGACGCGTCGGAGGGCGCCGACCCGGTCCGCTCCGAACGGCTCGGGGCACTCACCGTGCGCGAGCGCGAGGTACTGGTCCAGGTGGCCGGCGGCCACTCCAACGACGAGATCGCCGAACGCCTGGAGGTCAGCCCGCTGACGGTGAAGACGCACGTCAACCGGGCCATGGCCAAGCTCGGCGCCCGGGACCGGGCCCAGCTCGTGGTGATCGCGTACGAGTCGGGACTGGTACGTCCGAGGGTGGAGTGACCTCTACCCCCTCGTACTGCGCCGGGAGTAGGTGCCGTATAAGGAAATGGACCTGGGGCCTACGGAACACCGCCCCGCGATGGCCCAGGGTGTAGGGGCGGGCGCTCACATGTGCGTGTGCGTGCGCTCTGTGACGTCTGCCGTCCCCAAAAGAGAGACCCAAGATCCATGTCCTGGCTGTCCAGGTTCAGCCTCGGGCAACGGGCCCTGATAGGCCTGATGTCCCTCATCGCGATCGCCTTCGGCGCGATCGCGATCCCGCAGCTCAAGCAGCAGCTCCTGCCCACCATCGAACTGCCCATGGTGTCGGTGCTCGCGCCCTACCAGGGAGCGTCCCCGGACGTCGTCGAGAAGCAGGTCGTCGAACCGATCGAGGACACCCTCGAAGCGGTCGACGGCATCTCGGGTGTCACCTCCACGGCCGCCGAGGGCAACGCCGTGATCGTGGCGTCCTTCGACTACGGCATCGACTCCAAGCAGCTCGTCGCCGACGTCCAGCAGGCCGTCAACCGGGCCCGTGCCCAGCTGCCGGACGACGTGGACCCGCAGGTCGTCGCCGGCTCGACGGACGACATGCCGACCGTCGTCCTCGCCGTCACCTCGGACAAGGACCAGCAGGCCCTGGCCGACCAGCTCGACCGGACCGTCGTCCCGACCCTGAAGGACATCGACGGCGTCGGCCGGGTCATGGTCAACGGGGTACGCGACCTCCAGGTCACCGTCACCCCCGACGACGCGAAGCTGAAGAAGGCGGGCCTGACCACGGCCGCCCTCGCCCAGGCCCTCCAGGCCGGCGGCGCGACCGTCCCGGCCGGCTCCTTCGACGAGGCCGGCCAGAACCGGACCGTGCGGGTCGGCGGCGGCTTCACCACGCTGGAGCAGATCGAGAACCTGATGGTGACGGGACCGGCCGGCAAGAAGCCGGTGGCCCTCGCCGACGTGGCCTCGGTCCGCCAGCAGGAGGCCCCGGCCGACTCCATCACCCGTACGAACGGCAAGCCGAGCCTCGCCGTGATGGTCACCATGGACCACGGCGGCAGCGCGGTCGCGATCTCGAACGCCGTCGAGGACAAGCTGCCGGCCCTGCGCAAGGACCTGGGCACCGGCGCGTCGATCACCGTCGCCAGCGACCAGGGCCCCGCCGTGTCGAAGGCCATCGAGGGCCTGACCACGGAGGGCGGCCTCGGCCTGCTCTTCGCGGTCCTGGTGATCCTGGTCTTCCTCGCGTCGATCCGCTCGACGCTGGTGACCGCGGTCTCGATCCCGCTCTCCGTGGTCCTGGCACTGATCGTGCTGTGGACGCGCGACCTGTCGCTCAACATGCTGACCCTCGGCGCGCTGACGATCGCGATCGGCCGGGTCGTGGACGACTCGATCGTCGTCCTGGAGAACATCAAGCGCCACCTCGGCTACGGCGAGGAGCGCCAGTCCGCGATCATCGACGCGGTCCGTGAGGTGGCCGGCGCGGTCACCTCCTCGACCCTGACCACGGTCGCGGTCTTCCTCCCGATCGGTCTGGTCGGCGGCATGGTGGGCGCGCTGTTCGGCTCGTTCAGCATCACGGTGACGGCGGCCCTGCTGGCCTCGCTCCTCGTCTCGCTGACGGTCGTCCCGGTCCTGTCGTACTGGTTCCTGCGCGCCCCCAAGGACACGCCCGCGGACGCGCAGGAGGCCCGTCGCAAGGCCGAGGAGAAGGAGGCCCGCAGCCGCCTCCAGCGCTTCTACGTCCCCGTCCTGCGCTTCGCGACCCGTCGCCGCCTCACCAGCGTGGCGATCGCGGTGGTCGTCCTCATCGGCACCTTCGCCATGGCCCCGCTGCTGAAGACGAACTTCTTCGACCAGGGCGACCAAGAGGTCCTCACCGTCAAGCAGGAGCTCGCACCGGGCACCGGCCTGGCGGCGACCGACGAGCAGGCGCGGAAGGTCGAGCAGCTGCTCGCCGGAGTGAAGGGCGTTAAGGACTACCAGGTCACGGTCGGCTCCTCCGGCTTCATGGCGGCCTTCGGCGGCAGCACGGACACCAACCAGGCGTCCTACCAGGTCATGCTCGACGACTCGGCGTCGTACACCGACGTGCAGAACAGCATCGAGAAGGGCCTCGCCGGGCTGAAGGGCATCGGCACGACCACGGTCTCCGCCGGTGACGGCTTCGGCAGCCAGGACCTCAGCGTGGTCGTCAAGGCCGCCGACGAGGACGTGCTGCGCGAGGCGGCGGGCCAGGTCCGCGACACCGTGGCCGGCCTCGACGACGTCACGGACGTCACCAGCGACCTGGCCCAGAGCGTGCCGCGCATCTCGGTCAGGGCGAACGCGAAGGCCGCGGCCGCGGGCTTCGACGACCAGACGCTCGGCGCGGCGGTCGCCCAGGCGGTCCGGGGTACGACGGCCGGGAAGGCGATCGTCGACAACACCGAGCGCGACGTCGTCATCAAGTCGGCCAAGCCCGCCCGGACGCTGGAGCAGCTCCGCGACCTGCGCCTGGGCGCGGTCGAGCTGGGCGACATCGCCACGGTGGAGCTGGTGGACGGCCCGGTGTCGATGACCCGGATCGACGGCCAGCGGGCGGCGACCATCACCGCCAAGCCGACCGGCGACAACACGGGCGCGGTGAGCGCCGACCTGACGTCGAAGCTCAAGTCCCTGAAGCTCCCGGCGGGTGCGACGGCGCAGATCGGCGGCGTCTCGCAGAACCAGGACGACGCGTTCAAGAACCTCGCCCTGGCGATGCTCGCGGCCATCGCGATCGTCTTCATGCTGCTGGTGGCGACGTTCCGCTCGCTGGTCCAGCCGCTGATCCTGCTGGTGTCCATCCCGTTCGCGGCGACGGGCGCGATCGGCCTGCTGCTGGTCACCGGCACTCCGATGGGCGTCCCCGCGATGATCGGCATGCTGATGCTGATCGGCATCGTGGTGACGAACGCGATCGTGCTGATCGACCTGATCAACCAGTACCGGCGACAGGGCTACGGCGTCGTCGAAGCGGTCGTCGAGGGCGGCCGCCACCGACTGCGCCCGATCCTGATGACCGCACTGGCGACGATCTTCGCCCTGCTCCCGATGGCGCTGGGCGTCACCGGCGAGGGCGGCTTCATCGCCCAGCCGCTCGCGGTGGTCGTGATCGGCGGTCTGATCACCTCCACGCTGCTGACCCTGCTGCTGGTCCCGACGCTCTACGCGATGCTGGAGCTGCGCAAGGAGCGCCGCGCGAAGAAGCGCGCGGCCAAGCGGGAGGCGCAGGCGAAGGGGCCGGAGAAGGTCGAGGCGCAGGTGCCGGAGCCGGCGAACGTATGACGCCGTGACGCCTTGAGCGACAGAGCGACGGCCGGGTCTCGAATCGAGACCCGGCCGTCCTTGCTCTGTGCCCTCGCGCCGAAGGCTTCGTGCCCTGGCGCCGGGGGCTACGGCAGCGCCAGCATCCGCTCAAGCGCCAGCTTCGCGAACGCCTCGGTCTCCTTGTCGACCTCGATGCGGTTGACGAGGGTGCCCTCCGCCAGCGACTCCAGGGTCCACACCAGGTGGGGGAGGTCGATGCGGTTCATGGTGGAGCAGAAGCAGACCGTCTTGTCGAGGAAGACGATCTCCTTGCCCTCGGGGGCGAAACGGTTCGCCAGCCGGCGGACCAGGTTCAGTTCCGTGCCGATGGCCCACTTGGAGCCGGCCGGGGCGGCCTCCAGGGCCTTGATGATGTACTCCGTGGAGCCCACGTGGTCCGCCGCCGCCACGACCTCGTGCCGGCACTCGGGGTGGACCAGGACGTTGACACCCGGGATGCGCTCGCGCACGTCGTTCACCGAGTCCAGCGAGAACCGGCCGTGCACCGAGCAGTGGCCGCGCCACAGGATCATCTTCGCGTCACGCAGCTGCTCCGCGGTCAGGCCGCCGTTCGGCTTGTGCGGGTTGTAGAGCACGCAGTCGTCGAGGGACATGCCCATGTCGCGGACCGCGGTGTTGCGGCCGAGGTGCTGGTCGGGGAGGAAGAGCACCTTCTCGCCCTGCTCGAACGCCCAGTCCAGTGCCTTCTTGGCGTTGGAAGAGGTGCAGATCGTGCCGCCGTGCTTGCCGGTGAACGCCTTGATGTCCGCGGACGAGTTCATGTACGAGACCGGCACGACCTGCTCGGCGATCCCGGCCTCGGTCAGCACGTCCCAGCACTCGGCGACCTGCTCGGCGGTGGCCATGTCGGCCATCGAGCAGCCGGCGGCGAGGTCGGGGAGAACGACCTTCTGGTCGTCGCCGGTCAGGATGTCCGCGGACTCCGCCATGAAGTGCACACCGCAGAACACGATGTACTCGGCCTCGGGGCGGGCGGCCGCGTCCCGGGCCAGCTTGAAGGAGTCGCCCGTGACGTCCGCGAACTGGATGACCTCGTCGCGCTGGTAGTGGTGGCCGAGCACGAAGACCTTGTCGCCGAGCTTCTCCTTGGCCGCGCGGGCGCGTTCGACCAGGTCCGGGTCTGACGGCGAGGGGAGGTCACCGGGACACTCGACACCGCGCTCGCTCCTCGGGTCGGCCTCCCGGCCGAGAAGCAGCAGGGCGAGGGGCGTCGGCTGTACGTCGAGCTCCGTGGTCTGGGCGGTGGTCACGACACGCACCCTTTCTGTTCTGCGGCTCGCCGGCTCGGAACATCCGGGCCGACGCTACTTTTCGTCTAAATGACGTTATCTATCATAACCGCTTCACGTCACTTTGACGATGCCGAGATTGTCGGTGTGACGTGAATCCCGATCAGCCGTTTTCCGCTCCCCGGCACATGTGCGAGCATGAAGAGGGAAACGAAGGAACCGAAGGAACCCACACGGAACCGACGGAACCGAAAGACACGCGCCCGGAATGAATCCGCGGCCCCGCCGGTTGCAACCGTCGGCAAGCAGTCTCCGTACAACCCGGGAGAGATGTAGATGTCCGTATCGGACGAGACCGGCACCGTCACCGACGGCATCATCCTTAGCGACGCCGCCGCGTCCAAGGTCAAGGCCCTGCTCGACCAGGAAGGCCGCGAGGACCTCGCCCTGCGCGTCGCCGTCCAGCCCGGCGGCTGCTCGGGCCTGCGCTACCAGCTGTTCTTCGACGAGCGCTCCCTCGACGGTGACGTCGTCAAGGACTTCGGCGGCGTCAAGGTCGTCACCGACCGCATGAGCGCTCCGTACCTGGGCGGCGCCTCCATCGACTTCGTCGACACCATCGAGAAGCAGGGCTTCACGATCGACAATCCGAACGCGACGGGCTCCTGCGCCTGCGGTGACTCCTTCAGCTGAGCCTGAGCACCCTCAGCCGGACCTGAACGACGAGAAGGCGGCGGCCCCCTCCGAGGGACCGCCGCCTTCTCGTCGCGCGCGGACATGACCGCGGCCCGGCGGGCTACCGCGGAAGCCGGGCCCCCGCCTTCTCCAGCGGGACGTCCTTGCCGTCCGAGCCCACGACCTTCCGGTCGCCCAGCGGCTGGTCGAGCCGCACGGTCTGGTGGAACAGCTTGGCGATCTTGATGCAGATCTTGTTCGGCCACGGCTTCCCGGTCACCTTCACCGTCACCTTGTCCGAGCTCTCGACCGCCTTCGCGTCGTAGTCGGCGCAGACCCCGCCCGTGTAGCTCACGGTGAGCTCCCTGCCCTCGGCCGTGTAGCCGTCCACCTTCACGTCGTACGACGTCGGCGCCGCGGTCGGCTCGGGCGCGGTGGCCGACGGGGCCGGCGTCAGGTACTTCGGGTCCACCGCCGGATACGTCACGGTGAAGTCGTCCTGCGCGCCCGACCCGCGGGCCTCGAACAGCCACGACGGCACCAGCGCCTGCCGCCCGTTCGCCCCGCGCACGGTCAGCCCGAGCACCGCGTCCTCGACGGTGATCGTCTGCCGGTCCCCACCGGGTGCTGCGGTCGACGCGCTCGACGACCCGCACGGCTCCTCCAGCCGGTCCTTCAGCGGGACGGGGCTGGCGCAGCCGCCGATGCCCATGCGGTGCGCGGTCGACCCGGGTGCCGCGTTCATGAGGTCCAGCGTCTCGCGGGCGCTCAGCACGGGGTATGTGTCCCCCTTCGCCGGCGTGTTCAGCCGGCCGTTCCCGCCGACCACCTCGCCCTGCGTGTTGACGGTCAGCCCGGTCGTCAGGCCGGACGTGGGCAGCCCGCCGACCAGCGGGTCCGCGTTCACCACCCGCTGGGCGCCCATGACCTGGCTCGCGTCGATCTTCGCGTCGTCCTGGTCCAGCGCCTTCAGGACCGGCGCGGCCGCCTTCTTCGCGGCCGCCTCGCTCACCGGGTCGTCGGCCGGGGCGGCGGGGTCCTGCTCGCAGACGACCGTGCTCCTGCAGTTGTCCGTGCCCGGCGCGTAACGGCTGAAGGTCCAGGTCCCCGGCGCCTCCTTGCTCACCTGGAGCATCGGGCCCGCGCCGTCCTTGCCCGTGCCGACCTTCCAGACCTCTCCCCGCGCCACCGGTGTGCCGTCGACGCCGAGCGACTCGGCCAGCCGGGCCACCTCGTCCTTGGTGACCGTGCCGGTCGCCCAGTACACCGGTGCCGAGCCGGGGCCCTCGGGCAGCGTGCCCGCGGCCCGGTACGTCACGCCGTACGGATTCGGCTCACCCGGCGCGATGCCGTTCGAGCCGCCGGAGCTCCCCGCACCGCCCTCGGTGTAGCCGTCGAGGGCCAGCGGCGGGGGGTTGCCGTCGTCGCCCGCGGGCATCCCGGAGCCGGAGTCCTTACCGCCGCCCGAACCGCCGGACGCGCCGGCGGCGAGGTACGCGCCGCCGCCTCCGACGAGCAGCACGGCGGCGGCCACCGAGGCGACGACCACGGGCGAACGCCGCCGGCCCGCGGGCCGCCCGGCGCCACCCTCGTGGGTACCGTCCCGGTCCCGGTCCTGGTCGGCGGTGGCCTCGTCCGCGTGGTCCTTGCCGGCGGTGCCCCCGGCGAGTCCCTCCTCGGCGAGACCGACCTCCTCGGCGTGAGCCGCGGCGGGGACCTCCGGCGGGGCCGCCTTGGCACCGACCTCTTCGCGGTTCCCCTCGCGCTTCTCTTCACGGGTCTCGTCGCCGTCGCCGTCGCCGTCGCCGTCGGCATCGGGCTGGGCCGGTGCCCGGACCTCCTCGGCCAGGGCCCGGTTCCCGTCGCCGGGGGCCTTCGCCCGCTTCTCCTCGCGGGCCTCTTCACCGTCCCCGCCGCCGGGGGCCTCGGCCCGTTCCTCCTCGCGGGCCTCAGCCCGGTTTTCGCCGCCGCGAGGTCGAACCCGATCCTCGTCGCCCCGGACCTCTTCCGCACCGGCGGTCTCGGCGGCGCCCCGCTCGCGTGCGGTGTCGTCGTTGTCGGGTCGCTCGGTGTTCACCGCATCGCTCCTTCGGCTGGTGTCCCAGTAGCCGACCCTGACCCGGCCCTGTCAAAACGGCCGGCCTGAGGGTCGTATCCCGCATCCCCTAGACGGGGGACAGCGATGGGACGCAGCGGGGGAGCGCACGGTTCCCTGGAGCGCGCCGACGGGCGATCCGGGCGCCGCTCAGTCCCCGTACTCCGACATCGCGTCCAGCAGTCGCGCCGACCGGGACGGCACGGTCACGCCGTGAATGCGTGACGGGGACACCGGAAGGGGAGTGACCCGGTCGGGGACCGCCCAGTGCGGGGCCATCCGGGCGCAGTCGCCGCGCAGTGACGCGAGATCGCCCTCCAGGTCGGCCGGGGCGGGGGCGCAAGGCTTCAGGTTCGTCATATCGGCACCGTATGTAGGGGAAGCGCGCGAAGAAAGATCTACTATCGGGTAGTTTCGACTGCTTCAACGGTACCCGGCCGACCGGGTAGCGTGAACTGTCAATGCCCCTCCCCCCAGGAGAGTCCACGCCGTGCGCATCGCAGTCACCGGCTCCATCGCCACCGACCACCTCATGACCTTCCCCGGCCGCTTCGCCGACCAGCTCGTCGCGGAGCAGCTGCACACGGTCTCGCTCTCCTTCCTGGTCGACAACCTCGACGTACGCCGTGGTGGTGTCGGTGCGAACATCGCGTTCGGCATGGGACAGCTCGGTACGGAGCCGATCCTGGTCGGTGCCGCGGGCTTCGACTTCGACGAGTACCGGGCCTGGCTGGACCGGCACGGCGTCGACACCGACTCGGTCCGCATCTCCGAGACGCTGCACACCGCCCGCTTCGTGTGCACCACCGACGCCGACCACAACCAGATCGGCTCCTTCTACACCGGCGCGATGAGCGAGGCCCGGCTCATCGAGCTGAAGACGGTCGCCGACCGTGTGAACGGCCTCGACCTGGTCCTGATCGGCGCCGACGACCCGGAGGCGATGCTCCGGCACACCGAGGAGTGCCGCTCCCGGTCCATCCCGTTCGCCGCCGACTTCTCCCAGCAGATCGCCCGCATGAACGGCGACGAGATCCGGATACTGCTGGAGGGCGCGACGTACCTGTTCTCGAACGAGTACGAGAAGGGTCTGATCGAGACCAAGACCGGCTGGACGGACGCGGAGATCCTCGCCAAGGTCGGCCACCGCGTCACCACCCTCGGCTCGCGCGGTGTGCGCATCGAGCGGGTCGGCGCGGACCCGATCGAGGTCGGCTGTGCCGAGGAGGAGCGCAAGGCCGACCCCACCGGCGTCGGCGACGCCTTCCGCGCCGGCTTCCTCTCCGGCCTGGCCTGGGGCGTCTCCCTGGAGCGTGCCGCCCAGGTCGGCTGCATGCTCGCCACGCTCGTCATCGAGACGGTCGGCACCCAGGAGTACCAGCTGCGCCGCGGCCACTTCATGGAGCGCTTCACCAAGGCCTACGGCGACGAGGCCGCCGGCGAGGTCAAGCAGCACCTGGCGTAGTCACGACCCGGCGGACCACGTACGCCGAACCGTAGTCACGACACCCGGCGGACCACATAAGCCGAACCGTGGTCCGCCGGCTCCTCACCCACGTACTCCTGCCCCCGCATCTCGCACCACGCCGGGATGTCGAGCCGGGCCGCCGTGTCGTCGGACAGGACCCGGACCGTGCCGCCCACCGGCACGTCCCCGATCACCTTGGCCAGCTCGATGACCGGGATCGGGCACCGCTTGCCCAGCGCGTCCACCACGAGCTCGTCCGCGTGCACGACCGTCGTGGGAGCCGGTGCGCCGAGCTTCTCGCGCACCGCCGCCACCACACCCGGCAGCACGGACAGGAACCGCTCCACCTCGTCCGCCGGGGTACCGAAGGGCAGCGACACCCGGACGTTCCCCTCGCTCAGCACCCCCATCGCCCTGAGCACGTGGCTGGGCGTCAGCGTGCTGCTCGTGCAGGACGATCCGGACGAGACGGAGAAGCCCTCCCGGTCCAACTCGTGCAGCAGGGTCTCCCCGTCGACATAGAGACACGAGAACGTGACCACCCCGGGCAGGCGCCGTGCCGGATCGCCGACCACCTCGACATCCGGCACGACCGACGGCACCCGGGTCCTGATCCGGTCCGTCAGCTCCCGCAGCCGTACCGCCTCCTGCTCCGCCTCGGCCCGCACCGCCCGCAGCGAGGCCGCCGCCGCGACGATCGCCGGGAGGTTCTCGAAGCCGGCCGCCCGCCCCGACTCGCGCTCGTCCACCGGCCCTTGGGGCGCGAACCGCACCCCCTTGCGGACCACCAGCAGGCCCACCCCGGACGGTCCGCCCCATTTATGGGCACTCGCCGTCAGCACCGACCAGCCGCCCGCCACCCGGCCCCAGCCCAGCGACTGCGCGGCGTCCACCAGAAGGGGGACCTCCGCCTCCCGGCACACCTCGGCCACGGCCGCCACCGGCTGCTCGGTGCCCACCTCGTGGTTGGCCGACTGGAGACAGGCCAGCGCGGTGTCCGGGCGCAGGGCCTCGCCGTACGACTGCGCGGTCACCGCGCCCGTCCGCAGCACCGGCACCTGGGTCACCGAACCGCCCGCGGCCTCGTGCGCCTCGGCCGAATGGAGCACCGAAGAGTGTTCGACCGCAGACACGATCAGGTGGTTTCCGGCGCGCCGCCGGCCGGCCAGCGCACCCGCGATTCCCGCATGCACCGCCCGGGTGCCGGACGACGTGAACACCAGCTCGTCCGCCCGGCACCCCACCGCCTCGGCCGCCGCCTCCCGCGCGGCGTCCAGCAACAGCCGGGCCCGGCGCCCCTCCCGGTACAGCCGCGCGGGGTCGGCCCACCCCTCGTCGAGGGCGGCCGCCAGGGCCTGCCGGGCAACGGGGTGAAGGGGAGCGGCGGAAGCGGCATCGAAGTAGGACACACCGCAACGCTAAGACGTCCGGGCGGCGCGGCGGACCTCAGGGCGCCGTGGACACACCCGAGGCGGCCGGGCGCCCCGAACCCCTCGTCAGAAAACAGCCGCAGCAGGACAACCCACCCCGTTCGGGGTGACCGGCGGCGCGTTGGCCACCCTCCCCGCGCGACCCCAAATAGCGTCCAGTAGGGTTTGGTCCGCATAAACATCCAAACCCCTGCCCGACGCAGGGCGGCGACCGACCAGCGAGAAGGCCGCAGCCGAACAGCGCGGGCGAGACTCTCGGGAAGGCGCTACGTGAGTCCCAACGGCTCCGACCGCTCGCCGCGGCGCCCGATGCGGCGGAAGCTGCTCCAGGCATTGACCGCGGGCTTGGTCCTGTCGACCGCCACCGGTTGCACATACAAGGACTTCCCCCGCCTTGGTATGCCCACCCCGGTCACAGAAGAGGCTCCGCGGATCCTCTCCCTCTGGCAGGGCTCCTGGGCGGCCGCGCTCGCCACCGGCGTGCTGGTCTGGGGCCTGATCCTGTGGGCGACCATCTTCCACCGGCGCAGCCGCACCAAGGTCGAGGTTCCTCCGCAGACCCGGTACAACATGCCGATCGAGGCGCTGTACACGGTGGTCCCGATCATCATCGTCTCGGTGCTCTTCTACTTCACGGCACGCGACGAGTCGAAGCTCCTCAGTCTCGACAAGAAGCCCGACGTCACCGTCAACGTCGTGGGCTACCAGTGGAGCTGGGGCTTCAACTACATCGAGAGCGTCGACGGTTCGACCGGTGACGCGAAGACCGACAAGAACCTGGCCGCCATTCCGGACCGGTTCAAGAAGGAATTCCCGGCGAACGCCGGCGGTGTCTACGACGTCGGTACCCCCGGCATGCGTAACCCGCAGACCAACAACCCCGGTCCGACGCTGTGGCTCCCCAAGGGCGAGACGGTCCGCTTCGTCCTCACCTCGCGTGACGTCATCCACTCCTTCTGGGTGGTGCCGTTCCTGATGAAGCTGGACGTCATCCCGGGCCACACGAACTCCTTCCAGGTGACCCCCAACAAGGAGGGCACCTTCCTGGGCAAGTGCGCCGAACTGTGCGGCGTCGACCACTCCCGGATGCTGTTCAACGTGAAGGTCGTCTCCCCTGAGCGTTACCAGCAGCACCTCAAGGACCTCGCCAAGAAGGGGCAGACCGGTTACGTTCCCGCCGGCATCGCGCAGACGAGCCACGAGAAGAACCGGGAGACGAACAACCTGTGAGCATCGTCAACGAACCTCAGGGCGCCTCGGCGGCTGAACCCTCGTACTACGAGGACGAGCTGCCCCTACGGCGCAAGCAGCCCGGAAACGTCGTGATCAAGTGGCTCACCACCACGGACCACAAGACGATCGGCACGCTGTATCTCGTCACGTCGTTCGCGTTCTTCTGCATCGGCGGTGTGCTGGCTCTGGTCATGCGCGCCGAGCTGGCCCG
>NZ_JBHWCC010000064.1:0-51397 GCF_042735715.1 Streptomyces sp. NPDC059582 | reverse complement strand
GGGGGGGGGGGGGGGGCGGGGGCGCGGGGGGGGGGGGGGGGGGGGGGGGGGGGGGGGGGGGGGGGCCCCCCCCCCCCCCCCGCGCCTCCCCTCCCAGGACACCCCGCAGGAGCGGGTCCCGTCCCAGAGCACGAGCACCCCGCAGGAGCGGGTCCCCTCCCGCAGCGCTTCGCAGGAGCGGGACCCGTCCCAGGGCTCCCCGGAGGAGCAGCGGGTGCCGTCCCAGGGCACCCGCAAGGACCGCCCGGCGCCGGACGGAACACGGGGAGCCCCGGCGCCGGGCGCCGTCTTCAACTTCGACGGCGGCTCGCCGTCCTTCGGCGGCAGCCTGGTCGCCGGTGACCAGCACGGCGTCAGCGGCGGCCAGGTCACCGGCGACGTGAACCTCGGCGGCGGCGGACGGGGAGACGGCGCATGAACAGCCAGGCCGAGCCGGAGAAGCCCAGACCGGCGGCAACCGGCGGCAGCGGCGGTGCGGACAGCGGCACTCCGGATCCCAGGCAGGGCGAACCGGCCGCCGACGACGCCCAGCAGACCGGCGAGGCCGGCGAGGAACGCGAACAGCCGCAGACCGCCTGGTCGGCCCGGCGCGACCTGATCGACCACAGCCCCCGCACCATGAGGGTCGGTGACCGCTCCCGCTTCGGCGGCAGCCTGGTCGGCGCCGACCAGCACGGCGTCAGCGGCGGCCGGGTCACCGGCGACGTCATCATGGGCAGCAAGACGGAGATCCACTACGCGATACCCGGGACCGCCGCGCCCGCCTCCGCCTCCGGCGAGGTCCCGCGGATCACCCTGGACCGGCTGGCCGGCACCTTCGTCGCGGACGAGGAGGTCATGGCCGGCCTGCTCGACCGGCTGCGCCGCGACCGGGTCCTGGTCCTGTCCGGCGCCCGGTTCACCGGCCGTCGGACTGCCGCCCTGATGCTGCTGCGCCGCCTGGACGCCGCCCCCGTCCGCACCCTGGTGCGCGACACCAGCCCGAGTTCCCTCGCCGAGCAGTTCACCGCCGAGGACCAGGCCCGCGGCTTCGTCCTGTGCGACCTCGCCACCCGTCGCGACCGCCCCCTGCGCGAACCGCACCTGCTCGCCGCCAAGGACCGGCTGGCCGAGCGGAACGCCTACCTGGTCGTCACCGTCGGTCCCAGCGCCGTGCTGGAGGACGTGCCCGTCGTGGAGTGGCGGCCGCCCACCACGGCCGACGTCCTCGCCGCGCATCTGCGCACCCGCACCGACGAGGAGACCACCGCCAAACTGCTCGGCCTGCCGGACGTGGCGGAGTTCCTGGACCGCGGCCACCAGCTGCGCGAGCTCACCAGTTTCGCCCAGTTGCTGGGCGCCTATGCGGCCGGTCAGGTCACCGAGGACGCCGTCGCCCAGTTCTCGCTGGTCTCCCTGGAGAACCAGGTGCAGGAGTGGTTCGAGGAGGACGAGAGCACGATCCACCTGCGCGACAAGGCGTTCCTCGTCGCCCTGGCCGCCTTCGACGGCGGCCCGTACGCCCTCACCGCCGAACTCAGCGACCTGCTGTACCGCTTCCTCCAGGAGACCGAGAACCCGGCGCGCGTCGCCGAGGTCCCCGTCTTCGGCACCCACGTCGGCAAACGCCTCCAGCTGGCCCGCGCGGAGAGGTTCGAGGACGACGAACACACCGAGTGGGGGCCGGTGACCCAGCAGAAGGCCAGGTTCCTGGACGAGCGGGCCTCGCTGGTGCTGCTGCGCGAGCTGTGGACGGGCCATCCGTCCGCCCGGCCGGCCCTCATCAACTGGCTGCGCCACCTCGCCGACGACGGCCGCCCCCTGGTCCGCACCCGCGCCGCGTCCACGGTCGCGGTCCTGGCCCGCACCGACCTGCCCTCCGCGATGGCCCTGGTCATCGAGCCCTGGGCCATCTCCAAACGGTTCCGGCAGCGACTGGTCGCCGTCAACGCGCTGACCCTCGCCCACCTCATCGACACCCCCAACATCCCGCGCATCCTCGACGCCTGGTGCGAGGGCGACGACGCGCGACTGCGCTGGGTGGCCGTGCGGTCGTACGGCCTGATCGGCCCGGAACGCCCCGAGCAGGCCCTCGCCGCGTTGCGCAAGGCCGTACGGCGGCTTTACGACGACCTCGACGACCGGGAGGACCTGGACGGGGTGGCCGGCGAACTCGCCGAGGCCGTGGAGTTGCTGCTGCTCTCCCCCGCCAGCGAACAGGTACTCGCGGAGCTGCGCCGGCACCTCGACGACGACCGCGCCGTGCACGACCTCACGCTCGCCGGCTTCGTCAACTCCTGTCTGCGCAAGGAGGGCGACGAACGCCACGGCACCCCGCTGGTCCTCGCCTGGTACGCGCGGGCGGTGGCCGAGGCCGGTGCCGCGTCCCACGGCATCCCCTACCTCTGGCGGGCCGCGCTGGCCGACCCACGCGCCACCCGGCCCGCGCTGGAGGTACTGCGCGGGTGGGTCCTCGTCGCCCAGCACTCCACGGTCACCGAGTGGGCGCTGGCCGCCCTGCTCCCGGCCCTGGTCACCACGCCCGCCGAGCATCAGCGGCTGAGCCACCTGCTGCGCACCATGTCCGGCGAGGACGGAAACCCCCCGCCCCAGGTGGCGGCCCGCCTGCTGACCACGCTTCCCAACCGCTGACCCACGTCAGAACGCCCCGCGTACGCCGGGTGGTACGTCCGAGGAGACACGCCCCATGCCCACCTTCCGCCAGCCCGAATGGCAGCAGCAGGCCGACCGGCACACCCAGATCGTCGATCCGGTCCTCACCGTACGGCAGCTGTCGCGCTTCGAGTTCAGCCTGAAGTCGTACGTCCGCATCGACCACGCCCTGGTCTTCGCCACCGCCAAAGGCGGTTACGAGGCGTATCTCCCGCCGCGGCGGCCGACCCGCGGCGAGATCGCGGCGAACCACTACACGGCCGTGTACGAGGTGGACATGGGCGTCCACCCGCACACCTCCGATCTCACCCTGCCCAGCGACAACGACGCGTTCGAGTTCACGGCCGTGGTGGACCTCTCCTGGCAGGTACTCGACCCGGCCCGGTTCGTCGCCGCCGGCCACCGGGACGTGCCCGGCCTTCTCCTGAGCGAGCTCCAGCAGGCGGCCCGCCCGATCACGCGCCGGTTCGGCATCGCCGACAGCGCCGCCACCGAGGTGGAGCTGCTGGAGCGGATGAACCTGCTGGGTCCGCTCGGGGCGCCGGCCGGACTCCAGGTCACCTGGACCCTCCGGCTGCGGCGCGACCAGGCCAACATCGAGCACGAGCTGCGCAAACAGGCCATCGACCACTCCGCCGCCGAGCAGGTCCGCGCGGCGCAGCGGGGCATGGAGATCGATGTCGAGGTCGACCGCAGGGGCCGGCAGGGCGACGCGTTGCAGATCGAACGCGCCATGCAGTACGGCGACCAGCAGCAGGAACTGCTCCTGCAGCAGCAGCGCTGGCAGCACGCGCAGGCACTGCTGGCAGGTCAGCAGCAGCTGGAACTCCAGCAGTTGGAGGCCCAGAAGATCGATTTCTACCAGTACCACCTCCAGCAGGGCGGCGTGCACGCCTGGGCCCTGCACCTGGCCCAGCACCCGGAGGACTCGGCCCTGGTCATGACCAGCATGCGCGAGGACCAACTCCGCATGATCCAGTCCCAGATGGAACTGGTGAAGCAGCTCCTGAGCGGCGAGGGCGCCGAGAACTGGGAGCTGGAGGGCCCCAAGCAGCTGGCCCTGCGCACGGTCAACGACATCCTCACCCAGCGCCTGCCGGGCGTCCCGCAGAACCCGCCGCAGCTGCCGCAGGGGGGCGGTCCCGCGTACCCGGGGGCGGCGATCATGCACGGCGGCGGCGCGCCGGACCCGGGCCCGGCGGGTCAGCCCGGCGGGACGGGCGACGACGGCCGGAGCGGTCCGGCGCGGCCCCCGGCCGGCTACGCGACACCGACCGGACCGTACGCACCTGGGCAGCCCTATGTGCCCGGGCAGCCGTACGCGCCAGGGCAGCCGGGGCCCTCGGGCGGTGTCGGCGGCCCGGGCCGGCCGACCGCGCAGCCCCCGGGCGGTTATGCGCCACCGACGGGACCGTACGCGCCCGGGCAGCCGTACGCGCCTGGGCAGCCGGGTGCGGCAGGGCCGTACGCGGGCCCGGTCGCGGCCGGGCCGGGCCCGTACGGCGGTCCCGGCGCACCCGGTCCGCCCGGTCCGGCCCCCACGCCCACGATGCCCACGGCCCCGCCCGGCGTCACGCCGTTCCCGCCCACCGCCACCCCGGCCGCCGGCTTCCCCGGAGCACCGGCGCCCGCGCCCTACGCGCCGCCGCCCCCGGCAGGCGCCCCGGGTCCATACGCCGAAGCCCCGGCCGGACCGCCCACGACCGCGCCCGCACCCGCACCCGAGGCCGACGGGTGGCAGCCCCCGCCCGGCTACGGCAGGACCCCGACGCTGCCGGCCCACGCCGTGCCGGACGCATCCGCGGCCCCGGACACGAAAGACGGCGACCCCGAGCACAGGGGTGCGGCCGACAGGACGGAGGACAGCGGCACATGACCACGCTCGACCCCGCGCCCGCGCCCGCACCGGCTCCCGGCCCGGACGGCGGCGGCAGCCCGGCGGTCGACCTCGTCCCCCTCTGCGAGCGGCTGCTCGCAGAGCTGCGCGGCGAGGTCGCCCGTGCCGACAGCAAGGCGTCCGTCCTGGTCGCCGCGCTCGGCATGACCGCGGGCCTGTTGAGCGGTCTGCTCGCCGGGCGGGACTGGACCCCCGCCGCGCTGTCCACCACCGGCACGACGCTGTGGTGGGCCGGGACCGGAGCCCTGGGGGTCTCCCTGCTGGCCCTGCTGCTGGCCGTACTGCCCCGCTACCGCTCGGGCACCTGGGCGCCCGGCCGCCCCCTGGCCTACTTCGCCGACATCCAACAGGCCGTCCGGCTCGGCCAGTTGGAGACCGCGCTCGGTGACACCCGGCGTGATCCCACGACCGGGCTGACCAGCGCCCTCGCCGACCTGAGCCGGATCGCCGCACGCAAGCACCAGTGGATCCGCACCGGGCTGATCGCCTTCTGCGCCGGCACGGTCCTGCTGCCCGCCTCGCTGCTGCTCGGCTGACCGCCTGCCCCACAGCCGTCCCCACCGCTCCGAGCCTCTTCGAAGGAAGCACGATGACCCAGCCACCACCGGAGTACCCGCAGTACCCCACCCAGGCGGCACAGCCGCAGGTACCCCCGCAGTACCCCACCCAGGCCGCCCAGCCGCAGGTACCCCCGCAGTACCCCACCCAGGCCGCCCAGCCGCAGGTACCCCCGCAGTACCCGCAGCAGTACCCGCAGCAGCCGCCCACGTATCCGCAGCAGCCGCCCGCATACCCGCAGGCCGCGCCCTCGTATCCGCAGGCCTCGGCGCCGGTCCCGCCGCAGAACCCCTACGCCCCGCCGCAGGCTCCCTCGGCTCAGCCCGCTCAGCCCGCGCCACCGGCCGCCGCCGCGCCGTCCGCGGCCGACCCCGCCCATCCCCACCACATCAGCACCGACGCCCGCCGCGTCCACATCTCCAACCACCAGCGCCGTACGGACGCCACCGCGGTCGGCAACCTGCTCCTCTACCTGCCGAACTTCCTGTGCAGCCTCTGCGTCGTCGGCCTGGTCTCCGCGTTCTTCGGCGATCTGGCGTTCGTGGTGATCCTGCTCTGGCTGGCCAGCGGCGCACTCGTGTTCCACCGCCCCACCGAAAGCGCCCTGGCGCGCCGTTTGCTCCACCTGCGCTACCCCACTCCACAAGAACGAGCCAAAATCGAACCGGTCTGGCGGGAGGTCACGGCCCGCGCCGGCGTCGAGGGCCGCAACTACGAACTCTGGGTGGAGGACAGCGACGGCCTCAACGCCGTCGCCGCGGCCGGCCACATCGTCGGTGTCACCCGCTTCGCCATGAACCAGCTCCCCAACGGCGAGCTCGCCGCCGTCATGGCCCACGAGCTCGGCCACCACGTCGGCGGCCACGCCTGGTCCGGCCTGCTCGGCTACTGGTACGCGCTGCCCGGCCGGGTCGCCTGGCGGGTCCTGAGGGTGCTCTCCACCGTCGCCTTCCATGTGTCGCGCGCCTTCGGCTGCTTCGGGGTCGTCTTCGTCGTCCTGCTCATCGGGGGCATCGCCGTGACCACCATCAGCACGCTCTACGGGCTGCCGCTGCTGATCCTGGGCGTGCCGTACGCGCTCGCCGCCGTCGGCCGTCGCGCCGAACTGCGTGCCGACGAGCACGCGGCCGCCCTCGGCTTCGCCCCGATGCTGGCCGCCGTACTCGGCAAACTGCACCACGAGGAGCAGCAGGCGCAGGCCGCGCTCACCGCGCAGAACGGCGGTGTGCCCGTCCAGGAGAGCGCGCTGAGCAAGCTGCTCTCCTCCCACCCCGACTACCACACCCGGCTGCACCACCTCCAGGCGTACCTCCAGCCTCAGCGGCCGTACTGAGAAAGGCCCGTACGCCCGTACGCCCGTACGCCCGTACGCCCGTACGGCCCGAACCAGCGACGCCGTACCGAGTGCCGCGGACACGCCGAAGGGCGGCCACCCCACCGGGTGACCGCCCTTCAGTGCTTCAGACGTACTGCGCCCTACTGGTTGTACGGACCGTAGTCGTAGTCCTCCAGCGGAACGGCCTGGCCGGAGCCCGTGCCGAACGGCGAGTAGTCGATGTCGTCGTAGCCGACGGCCGAGTACATCGCGGCCTTGGCCTCCTCGGTCGGCTCGACCCGGATGTTGCGGTAGCGGGACAGACCCGTACCGGCCGGGATGAGCTTACCGATGATGACGTTCTCCTTGAGGCCGATGAGGCTGTCGGACTTGGCGTTGATCGCCGCGTCCGTCAGCACTCGGGTCGTCTCCTGGAAGGAGGCGGCCGACAGCCAGGACTCCGTCGCCAGCGAGGCCTTGGTGATACCCATCAGCTGCGGACGACCGGAGGCCGGGTGACCGCCCTCCTGGACCACACGACGGTTCTCGGTCTCGAACTTCGAGCGCTCGACCAGCTCGCCGGGCAGCAGCTCGGCGTCGCCCGACTCGATGATCGTCACACGGCGCAGCATCTGCCGGATGATGATCTCGATGTGCTTGTCGTGGATCGACACACCCTGCGAGTTGTAGACCTTCTGGACCTCGCCGACCAGGTGGACCTGGACGGCACGCTGGCCCAGGATGCGCAGCACGTCGTGCGGGTTGGTGGCACCCACGGTGAGCTTCTGGCCCACCTCGACGTGCTCGCCCTCGCTGACCAGGAGTCGGGCGCGCTTCGAGATCGGGAACGCCGTCTCGTCGCTGCCGTCGTCCGGCGTGATGACGATCTTCTTGGTCTTCTCGGTCTCCTCGATCCGCACGCGGCCGGAGGCCTCGGAGATCGGGGCGACACCCTTCGGGGTACGGGCCTCGAAGAGCTCGACGACACGCGGCAGACCCTGGGTGATGTCGTCACCGGCCACACCACCGGTGTGGAAGGTACGCATCGTCAGCTGGGTACCGGGCTCACCGATGGACTGGGCGGCGATGATGCCGACCGCCTCACCGATGTCGACCAGCTTGCCGGTGGCCAGCGAACGGCCGTAGCACATCGCGCAGGTACCGACGGCGGACTCACAGGTCAGGACCGAGCGGGTCTTGACCTCCTCGACGCCCGCGGCGACCAGCTGGTCGATGAGGACGTCACCGAGGTCGACGCCCGCCGGGGCGAGCACCTTGCCTTCGACGACGATGTCCTCGGCGAGGCAGCGCGCGTACACGCTGGTCTCGGCGTTGTCCGCCTTGCGCAGGACGCCGTCGGCGCCGCGCTCGGCGATGGCCAGCTTGAGGCCGCGCTCGGTGCCGCAGTCCTCCTCGCGGATGATGACGTCCTGCGAGACGTCCACCAGACGACGGGTCAGGTAACCCGAGTCGGCGGTACGCAGGGCGGTGTCCGCCAGACCCTTACGGGCACCGTGCGTGGAGATGAAGTACTCCAGCACGGACAGGCCCTCACGGAAGGACGCCTTGATCGGACGCGGGATGGTCTCGTTCTTCGCGTTCGACACCAGACCACGCATACCGGCGATCTGCCGCATCTGCATCATGTTTCCTCGGGCACCCGAGTCAACCATCATGAAGATGGGGTTCGTCTTGGGGAAGTTCGCGTTCATCGCCTCGGCGACCTCGTTGGTCGCCTTGGTCCAGATCGCGATGAGCTCCTGCGTGCGCTCTTCCTTGGTGATCAGACCGCGCTCGTACTGCTTCTGGACCTTCTCGTCCTGCGCCTCGTAGCCCGCGACGATCGCCTTCTTCGCCTCGGGGACGACGACGTCGGAGATGGCCACGGTGACACCGGAGCGGGTGCCCCAGTAGAAGCCGGCCGCCTTCAGGTTGTCGAGCGTCGCCGCCACGATGACCTTGGGGTAGCGCTCGGCCAGGTCGTTGACGATCTCGCCGAGCTGCTTCTTGCCCACCGAGTAGTCGACGAACGGGTAGTCCTCGGGCAGCAGCTCGTTGAAGAGCGCGCGGCCCAGGGTCGTACGGAGACGGAAGGTGTCACCCTGCTGCCACTCCGGGTCGCCCTCCTCCTGCGCCGGCGGGGTCCAGCCACGCGGCGGGATGGTGCCCACCGGGAAGCGGATGTCCACCGGGGACTGGAGCGCGAGCTCACCGGCGTCGAACGCCATGGTCGCCTCGGCCGTGGAACCGAAGGCCCGGCCCTCGCCCTTGGTGTCGCGCAGCTCGCCGTCGGTCGTCAGGAAGAACAGACCGAGGACCATGTCCTGGGTCGGCATCGTCACCGGACGGCCGTCGGCGGGCTTGAGGATGTTGTTCGAGGACAGCATCAGGATGCGGGCCTCGGCCTGCGCCTCCGCGGACAGCGGCAGGTGCACGGCCATCTGGTCACCGTCGAAGTCCGCGTTGAACGCGGTGCAGACGAGCGGGTGGATCTGGATGGCCTTGCCCTCGACCAGCTGCGGCTCGAAGGCCTGGATGCCGAGGCGGTGCAGCGTCGGCGCACGGTTCAGCAGAACCGGGTGCTCGGCGATGACCTCTTCCAGGACGTCGTACACGACCGTGCGGCCGCGCTCGACCATCCGCTTCGCGCTCTTGATGTTCTGCGCGTGGTTCAGGTCGACCAGGCGCTTCATCACGAACGGCTTGAAGAGCTCCAGCGCCATCGCCTTCGGCAGACCGCACTGGTGCAGCTTGAGCTGCGGACCGACGACGATCACGGAACGCGCGGAGTAGTCCACACGCTTGCCGAGCAGGTTCTGACGGAAACGACCCTGCTTGCCCTTCAGCATGTCGCTGAGGGACTTCAGCGGGCGGTTACCGGGACCGGTGACCGGGCGACCACGACGACCGTTGTCGAACAGCGCGTCGACGGCCTCCTGGAGCATGCGCTTCTCGTTGTTCACGATGATCTCGGGCGCGCCGAGGTCGAGAAGCCGCTTCAGACGGTTGTTGCGGTTGATCACACGGCGGTACAGGTCGTTCAGGTCGGAGGTCGCGAAGCGGCCACCGTCCAGCTGCACCATCGGGCGGAGGTCCGGCGGGATGACCGGGACGCAGTCGAGGACCATGCCCTTGGGGCTGTTGGAGGTCTGCAGGAAGGCGGACACGACCTTCAGCCGCTTCAGCGCACGGGTCTTCTTCTGGCCCTTGCCGGTGCGGATGATCTCGCGGAGCTTCTCGGCCTCCTCGTCGAGGTCGAAGGACTCCAGGCGCTTCTGCAGCGCCGCGGCACCCATCGAACCGTCGAAGTACGTGCCGAAGCGGTCGCGCAGCTCGCGGTAGAGCAGCTCGTCGCCCTCGAGGTCCTGGACCTTGAGGTTCTTGAACCGGGTCCAGACCTCGTCGAGGCGGTCGATCTCGCGCTGCGAACGGTCGCGCAGCTGCTTCATCTCACGCTCGGCACCCTCGCGCACCTTGCGGCGCACGTCGGCCTTGGCACCCTCGGCCTCGAGCTCGGCCAGGTCGGTCTCGAGCTTCTTGGCGCGGGCCTCGAGGTCGGCGTCGCGACGGTTCTCGACCTGCTGACGCTCGACGGAGACATGCGCCTCCAGCGAGGGCAGGTCGCGGGTACGACGCTCCTCGTCCACGAACGTGATCATGTACGCGGCGAAGTAGATGACCTTCTCGAGGTCCTTCGGCGCCAGGTCGAGCAGGTAGCCCAGGCGCGACGGAACACCCTTGAAGTACCAGATGTGCGTGACGGGAGCGGCCAGTTCGATGTGGCCCATCCGCTCACGACGCACCTTGGCGCGAGTGACCTCGACGCCGCAGCGCTCACAGATGATGCCCTTGAAGCGGACGCGCTTGTACTTGCCGCAGTAGCACTCCCAGTCCCGGGTCGGACCGAAGATCTTCTCGCAGAAGAGTCCGTCCTTTTCGGGCTTGAGGGTGCGGTAGTTGATGGTCTCGGGCTTCTTGACCTCGCCGTGGCTCCACTGACGGATGTCGTCAGCGGTGGCCAGACCGATCCGGAGCTCATCGAAGAAGTTGACGTCGAGCACTATGCGTCAATCCCTCTCAGGGTTGTAAGTCTTAGGGGTCTGATACGGGGGTCCTGGGGCCGGCGGGCCTTGATCACCTTTTCCACAGGCGGCCAAGGCCCGGTCGGACTCCCGTCAGACCTCTTCGACGCTGCTCGGCTCACGCCGGGACAGGTCGATGCCAAGCTCCTCCGCTGCGCGGAAGACGTCCTCGTCGGTGTCGCGCATCTCGATGGACATGCCGTCCGAGGACAGCACCTCCACGTTGAGGCACAGGGACTGCATCTCCTTGATGAGCACCTTGAAGGACTCAGGGATGCCGGGCTCGGGGATGTTCTCGCCCTTGACGATGGCCTCGTAGACCTTCACGCGGCCGGTGACGTCGTCGGACTTGATGGTCAGCAGCTCCTGGAGGGCGTAAGCGGCGCCATAAGCCTCCAGCGCCCACACCTCCATCTCTCCGAAGCGCTGGCCACCGAACTGGGCCTTACCACCCAGCGGCTGCTGGGTGATCATCGAGTACGGACCGGTCGACCGAGCGTGCAGCTTGTCGTCGACCAGGTGGTGGAGCTTCAGGATGTACATGTAGCCGACCGAGATCGGCTCCGGGAACGGCTCACCGGAACGGCCGTCGAACAGCGGCGCCTTACCGGTCGGGAGCACCATGCGCTCGCCGTCGCGGTTCGGGATCGTGTGCTCGAGCAGACCGGCGAGCTCGTCCTCACGCGCACCGTCGAAGACGGGGGTGGCGACGTTGGTGCCCGGGGCGACCTGGTCGGCACCGATGACCTGAAGACGCTGCGCCCACTCGTCGGCGAGGCCGGAGACGTCCCAGCCGCGGCTGGCGAGCCAGCCGAGGTGGATCTCCAGGACCTGTCCCGGGTTCATTCGGGACGGGACACCGAGCGGGTTGAGGATGATGTCGACCGGGGTGCCGTCCTCCAGGAACGGCATGTCCTCGATCGGCAGGATCTTCGAGATGACGCCCTTGTTGCCGTGTCGGCCGGCGAGCTTGTCACCGTCGGTGATCTTGCGCTTCTGCGCCACGTACACGCGCACCAGCTGGTTCACACCGGGGGGAAGCTCGTCGCCCTCCTCGCGGTCGAAGACGCGGACGCCGATGACCTTGCCGATCTCGCCGTGCGGGACCTTCAGCGAGGTGTCACGGACCTCACGGGCCTTCTCACCGAAGATCGCGCGCAGCAGGCGCTCCTCCGGCGTCAGCTCGGTCTCACCCTTGGGCGTGACCTTGCCGACGAGGATGTCGCCGGCGACGACCTCGGCACCGATACGGATGATGCCGCGCTCGTCGAGGTCGGCGAGGACCTCCTCGGAGACGTTCGGGATGTCCCGGGTGATCTCCTCGGGGCCGAGCTTGGTGTCACGGGCGTCGACCTCGTGCTCCTCGATGTGGATCGAGGAGAGGACGTCGTCCTGCACGAGGCGCTGCGACAGGATGATCGCGTCCTCGTAGTTGTGACCCTCCCACGGCATGAACGCCACGAGCAGGTTCTTGCCCAGCGCCATCTCGCCGTTCTCGGTGGCCGGACCGTCGGCCAGGACCTGGCCCTCGATGATCCGGTCGCCCTCGTTGACGATGACCTTCTGGTTGACCGAGGTGCCCTGGTTGGAGCGGGCGAACTTGGCCAGGCGGTACGTGATGTACGTGCCGTCGTCGTTGGTGGTGGTGATGTAGTCCGCGGAGACCTCCTGGACCACACCCGCCTTCTCGGCCTTGACCACGTCGCCGGCGTCGACGGCGGAGCGGTACTCCATGCCGGTGCCGACGAGCGGGGACTCGGACTTGATGAGCGGCACGGCCTGACGCATCATGTTCGCGCCCATGAGGGCACGGTTGGCGTCGTCGTGCTCGAGGAACGGGATCATGGCGGTCGCGACCGACACCATCTGGCGTGGCGAGACGTCCATGTAGTCCACGTCGTCACCGGCGACGTAGTCGACCTCGCCGCCACGGCGGCGGACCAGGACGCGGTTCTCGGAGAAGCGCATGTCGTCGTTCAGGCCGGCGTTGGCCTGGGCGATGACGAATCGGTCCTCTTCGTCGGCCGTCAGGTAGTCGACCTCGTCGGTGACCTGGCCGTCGACGACCTTGCGGTACGGCGTCTCGACGAAACCGAACGCGTTGACCCGGCCGTAGGACGCGAGCGAACCGATCAGACCGATGTTCGGGCCTTCGGGGGTCTCGATCGGGCACATGCGGCCGTAGTGCGAGGGGTGCACGTCACGGACCTCGAAGCCGGCCCGCTCACGGGACAGACCACCCGGGCCGAGAGCCGACAGACGGCGCTTGTGGGTGAGACCCGACAGCGGGTTGTTCTGGTCCATGAACTGCGACAGCTGGCTGGTGCCGAAGAACTCCTTGATGGAGGCGACGACCGGCCGGATGTTGATCAGGGTCTGCGGCGTGATCGCCTCGACGTCCTGGGTCGTCATGCGCTCACGCACGACGCGCTCCATACGAGCCAGACCCGTGCGGACCTGGTTCTGGATGAGCTCGCCGACGCTGCGCAGACGACGGTTGCCGAAGTGGTCGATGTCGTCGGTCTCGACGACGATCGACTGGCCGCTGTCGGCGACCGTCTCCGTCTCGCCCGCGTGCAGCTTGACCAGGTACTTGATCGTCGAGATGACGTCCTCGACGGTCAGGACGCCCGCGTCGAGCGGAGCCTCCGCACCCAGCTTCTTGTTGACCTTGTAGCGGCCGACCTTGGCCAGGTCGTAACGCTTCGGGTTGAAGTAGAGGTTCTCGAGCAGCGTCTGCGCGGCCTCACGGGTCGGGGGCTCGCCCGGACGCAGCTTGCGGTAGATGTCGAGCAGCGCGTCGTCCTGGCCCTGGGTGTGGTCCTTCTCCAGGGTGGCGCGCATCGACTCGTACTCGCCGAACTCCTCGAGGATCTGCTCGGTGGTCCAGCCGAGAGCCTTCAGGAGGACGGTGACGGACTGCTTGCGCTTGCGGTCGATACGCACACCGACCATGTCGCGCTTGTCGATCTCCATCTCCAGCCAGGCACCCCGGGACGGGATGATCTTGGCGGAGAAGATGTCCTTGTCGGACGTCTTGTCGATGGAGGAGTCGAAGTAGACACCCGGCGAACGGACCAGCTGCGACACCACGACACGCTCGGTGCCGTTGATGACGAAGGTGCCCTTGTTCGTCATGAGCGGGAAGTCGCCCATGAAGACCGTCTGGGACTTGATCTCGCCGGTCTCGTTGTTGGTGAACTCAGCCGTGACGAAGAGCGGGGCCGCGTACGTGAAGTCGCGGTCCTTGCACTCGTCGATGCTGTTCTTCGGCGGTTCGAAACGGTGGTCGCGGAAGGTCAGCGACATCGACCCGGAGAAGTCCTCGATCGGAGAGATCTCCTCGAAGATCTCCTCCAGACCGGACTTGGTGGGGACGTCCTGACCGGACTCCAGAGCTGCCTCGACACGAGCCTTCCACGCGTCGTTGCCGAGCAGCCAGTCGAAGCTCTCGGTTTGCAGCGCAAGAAGGTTCGGAACCTCGAGGGGCTCCTTGATCTTTGCAAAGGAGATGCGCAGCGGGGCGGTGCTGGCAGCGTTGTTCGTATTCGCGGTCGAGGCAGTGCGCGAGGCGGCCAAGAGGGGGTCCTTCCGAGGGCTCGGACTCACTACGCGCGTACCGGTCCCTCTCTCACGCATCACGACAGGCTGGTCCTGATCCGGCTAAACGGCCAGGTCAGGAAAGGTCCGATCATCGATGCTCGAGTGAGGGCATGCCCCTGGTGACGGGCAGGAGGCAGCTAACAGGCAGCGCAAAGGGTCAGTGTAGCCACTTGGCACACTGATGTCCAGTGCGGGTTTTTCGAGACCCTCGTTGTTCTCGACACCTGCGCAAGCCCACGCCCTCAATGCACGTTGATACTGCCCTCTTCGTCGTCGATCCATGCCTCGGATCCGGATCGTTGTGACGACGCGTCCTGAGAATTGCGCGCTGCGTGCGGTTCGTCAAGGCCCCCTTGCCCAAACCGGGTACCGCGCTCGTCACGTGCAGCCTGTCACCAGGGGGGTCCGGAGGCACGATGAAGATCACCATACTCTCCGGGGCCCCCGGTGCAAGGCAGCCGCCGCCGGACCCTCGGAACGCCGAAGAGCGACCACCCGGATGGATGATCGCTCTTCGGTGCGTTCGCGTTACAGCCTCAGGAGGCCGTTCTCCGCGCGCAGCGAGGTCCGCGGGACCTCGAGGGTGTTACTTGACCTCGACGGAGGCGCCGGCGCCCTTGAGGGACTCGGCGGCCTTCTCCGCGGCCTCCTTGGCGACCTTCTCGAGAACGGGCTTCGGGGCGCCGTCCACGAGGTCCTTGGCCTCCTTCAGACCCAGGGAGGTCAGCTCACGCACGACCTTGATGACCTGGATCTTCTTCTCGCCGGCACCCGTGAGGATGACGTCGAACTCGTCCTGCTCCTCAGCGGCCTCGGCCGGGGCGCCGGGGGCGGCCGGACCGGCGACGGCGACCGCGGCGGCGGCGGTGACGTCGAACTTCTCCTCGAAGGCCTTCACGAACTCGGAGAGCTCGATGAGGGTCATCTCCTCGAACTGCGCGAGCAGGTCGTCCTGGCTGAGCTTCGCCATGATGGGCGATCCTTCCACTAATTCGGCTGGTGCCGGTATGTACTGGTGAGGCGGGCGTACGTTCGGCCCGCTACGACCGTCGCCTCAGGCGGCGGTCAATGCGCGAGCCGAATTACTCGGCACCGCCCTGCTCGGCCTGCTTGGCACGGAGCGCGTCCACGGTGCGGACGAGCTTCGAGGGAAGCGCCTGGAAGAGCTGCGCAGCCTGGGTCTGCTTGCCCTTGAAGGCGCCCGCCAGCTTGGCGAGCAGAACCTCGCGGGACTCGAGGTCCGCAAGCTTCTTGATCTCGTCGGCGGACAGCGCCTTGCCGTCAAGGACACCGCCCTTGATGACGAGGTTGGGGTTGTCCTTGGCGAAGTCACGAAGACCCTTCGCCGACGTCACCGGGTCACCGGTGATGAAGGCGACCGCCGTCGGACCGTTGAACAGGTCGTCAAGCGTGTCGATCCCGGCCTCGTTGGCCGCAATCTTGGTCAGCGTGTTCTTCACCACGGCGTACTGGGCGTCGTCACCGAGCGAACGGCGCAGCGTCTTGAGCTGCGCCACGGTGAGACCCCGGTACTCGGTCAGCACGGCGGCGTTCGAGCTGCGGAACTGGTCCGCGAGCTCGGCTACCGCGGCAGCCTTGTCGGGCCTTGCCATAGAGCGTCGGCCTCCTTCCGGGTGATGAGGACCGCTCAGAAGGGGCTGGGCAAAACGAAACGCCCCGGCGCAGGCGCACGGGGCGTAGCTCGACCGGGTGCTCATGGCGAGAACCACGAACTCCGGGAGCGATTCCACGGTCACCTGCGCGGGTCGTCCGCAGTCAGCGGATCCTTCGGCCACCGCGCCCTCGTACGAGAACACGGCAACGACCAGCGGTCTTTGGCTTCTGGGAGAGAGTACGTGAGCCGGACGCCGTCAAGCAAATCCGCCCGTACGGGGGCTCAGCGCCCGTCCTGCCGCTTCACCAGGTCCTCGAAGTCCTGGGTGTCGGCGGCCGGCGGCCGCTGGACCGAGAGCCGTACGCCGTAGTCGCGGTAGTGCGCGGTCTGGGTCATCAGACCTGTCGACATCCGCGCCTTCTCCACCTTCTTGACCAGCAGGTTCCGGTCGTCGACCCAGATGTCCAGGGTCTCGCCGGTGACCCCGGCGCCGGCGAGCCGACCGCGCAGCGTCGCGTCGGTGAGAGTGGACACGTCCACCGTGCCCGAGTAGTGCCGGGTACGCACACCGTCCACCGTCTCCTCCCCCGCCGCGCGGACGTCACCCGAGGCCAGCAGGAGCCTGACCGGAGGGATGGGGGCGGTGTCGCGGAGCTGGTCCTTCAGGTACGTGCCCGAGTCGCCGGGCAGGGCGTCCAGGTCGTCGTAGTCGTACCTGATCCAGTGTCTGCCGCCCATCTGCCGCGCGAACCGGGCGCCGACCTCGGCGTAGTAGGCGTCGGGCAGCAGCCGGGCCTCCATCGTGGTGGTGCCGAGCTTGCGCATGGTCTCGGCCAGCTCGCCGCCCGTGTACGTGATGCGCAGGGTGCCGGTGGAGTCGCCGGCCCAGTCGAGGGCGCCCTCGGCCTTCGTGGAGAGCATGGCGCCCATGACCGTGACGGAGCTGATCCGCGCGGAGCCCGCCTTGCCGGTGGCGCTCTGCACGGCGCGCAGCGCGGCGGCGGTGCGGGGGTCAGGACGGTGCGGGGCGCTGTCGGACTCCGCGGGCCCCGGGCTCCCGTCACGCCCCGCGGTGGTGCACCCCGCGGCCGCGGTCAGCGTGGCCGCCAGCAGGAACGGGAGGATGCCTCGCCCGACGGGTCTGTCCTTCATCCGTACCCCCCTTGTGTCCCCCGTGATCTTCACGCTAACCCGGCGGGGCGCAAAGGGCACGGGTGCGCGCGAAAACGGGTACGGGCCCCGCACCTGGAGAGGTGCGGGGCCCGTGACCGACTGAGGTGAGCGTCAGGCTCAGACCGCGGCCGGGTCCTCCTCGACGAGGAGGTTGCGGGTGCGGTTCGAGTCGAGCGGGATGCTCGGGCCGATCGTGGTGCTGATCGCGGCCTTCTTGATGTAGCGACCCTTGGCGGCGGACGGCTTCAGACGGAGGATCTCCTCCAGCGCGGCGCCGTAGTTCTCCACCAGCTTCTGGTCGTCGAAGGACACCTTGCCGATGATGAAGTGCAGGTTCGAGTGCTTGTCGACGCGGAACTCGATCTTGCCGCCCTTGATGTCGTTGACAGCCTTGACGACGTCCGGGGTGACGGTGCCGGTCTTGGGGTTCGGCATGAGACCACGGGGACCGAGCACGCGGCCGAGGCGGCCGACCTTGCCCATGAGGTCAGGGGTGGCGACGACGGCGTCGAAGTCCAGACGGCCCTTCGCGACCTCGTCGATCAGTTCGTCGGAGCCGACGATGTCGGCGCCCGCGGCCTCCGCGGCCGCAGCACGGTCACCGGTCGCGAAGACCAGGACCCGGGCGGTCTTGCCGGTGCCGTGCGGCAGGTTCACGGTGCCACGGACCATCTGGTCGGCCTTGCGCGGGTCGACACCCAGGCGGAAGGCGACCTCGACGGTGCCGTCGAACTTGGTCGTGGAGGTCTCCTTGGCGAGACGGACGGCCTCGAGCGGGGCGTAGAGCTTCTCCCGGTCGATCTTGGCGTCCGCAGCGCGGAGAGACTTGCTGCGCTTGCTCACTACTGCTCCTGTGTGTTCTGAGGAGTCGTGGTTGGGGCCGAGCCAGGCCCTGCCACGGTTCTACGAAGGTGCTACGGGGCTGGGGCTCAGCCCTCGACCGTGATGCCCATGGAGCGGGCGGTGCCGGCGATGATCTTCGACGCGGCGTCCAGGTCGTTGGCGTTGAGGTCGGGCATCTTGGTCGTGGCGATCTCGCGGACCTGCGCCTCGGTGATCTTGGCGACCTTGGTCTTGTGCGGCTCGCCGGAGCCCTTCTCGACACCCGCGGCCTTGAGGATCATCTTCGCGGCCGGCGGCGTCTTGGTGACGAAGGTGAAGGAGCGGTCCTCGTAGACCGTGATCTCCACCGGGATCACCCAGCCACGCTGCGACTCGGTCGCGGCGTTGTAGGCCTTGCAGAACTCCATGATGTTGACGCCGTGCTGACCGAGCGCGGGGCCGACCGGCGGGGCCGGGTTCGCCGCACCGGCGTTGATCTGGAGCTTGATAAGCCCCGTGACCTTCTTCTTCTTGGGAGGCATTGCTCTCTCCGGGTCCTAGTGAGAGTTTTCAGCTTCCACCCGGTTAATCCGGATGGAGGCATACCGCACAACGATAACGGGTATCCCCGCGCGGCCAAAAACCGAGCAGGTCAGACCGGCTGCGAGAGCCTGTCTGACCTGTTCGGAGGCGTGTGGTCCGGAAGGACTGGATCAGTTCTTCTGGATCTGGTCGAAGGAGAGCTCGACCGGCGTCTCGCGGCCGAAGATCTCCACCAGGCCCTTGACCTTCTTCGAGTCGGGGTTGATCTCGTTGATGGTCGCCTGGAGCGTGGCGAACGGGCCGTCGGTGACGGTGACGGAGTCGCCGACCTCGAAGTCCAGCACCTGGACCTCGACCTTGCGCTGCGGAGCGGGCTTGCCCTCGGCCTCGGCGGCCTCGCGGGCGGCCTTCTCCTCGGCCTCCGGGGCGAGCATCTTGACGATCTCGTCCAGGGTCAGCGGGTACGGGTCGTAGGCGTTGCCCACGAAGCCGGTGACGCCGGGGGTGTTGCGGACGACGCCCCAGGACTCGTTCGTCAGGTCCATACGGACGAGGACGTAGCCCGGGAGCTTGTTCTGCTTGATCGTCTTGCGCTCGCCGTTCTTGATCTGCGCGACCTCTTCCTGCGGCACCTCGGCCTGGAAGATGAAGTCCTCGACGTTCAGCGAGACGGCACGCTGCTCGAGGTTGGTCTTCACGCGGTTCTCGTAGCCGGCGTAGGTGTGGATCACGTACCACTCGCCCGGCAGGGAGCGCAGCTCCTGGCGGAGGGCCTCGACGGGATCGACGGGCTCGGTCTCCTCCTCGGCGACCTCGTCCTCGTCGGCTTCGTCGGCAGCTTCCTCGTCGGAGGCGTCGGACAGGTCCTCTTCGGACTCGTCGTCGGTGGCCTCGTCCTCGTCCACGGCGTGCACCGCGGCCTCCTCGGCCGGCTCGCCCGCCTCGGCTTCAGCAACCTCGAACTCGTCCTGCTCGTCCGCGCCCTCGACGATGTCGAGCTCGTCATCCACGGAATCCACGGACTCCACGGACTCGTCCGGCTCGATGGCGTCGTCGTTCAGGTTGGCGTCAGACACGTGGCTGCTTCTTCCTGGATACATAGGGGTGGAACGCGCGAAAGGGACGCCGGTAACCGCGGCGCCCTTCGCTGGTCGGCTCAGCCGAAAACGTACTTGGCGGCGTGGTTGAGTCCATAGTCAATCACGGTCACCAGGCCGATCATGATGACAACGAAGACGATGACTACCGTCGTGTACGTCGTCAGCTGGTTACGCGTGGGCCAGACGACCTTGCGCAGTTCCGCGATGACCTGACGGTAGAAGAGCGCGAGTCGCTTCAGCGGGCCCTTCTTGGCGCGCTTGCCGCCCTTGCGGGACTTCTTGCTGGACTCTGGCGCCTCGTCCTGGGCATCAGGCATGTCGATGGAGCCCACGGCGTCCGCCATTCGTCCTCACCTGATTCCGGGTCGTGGCCGTGCCGCGCCCGGTCTGAGCCGCACGGCGGTGCATATCTGTACGTACATGTGCACACATCATTGGCGAATGTGTGTGTTGCAGGGCCGGAGGGACTTGAACCCCCAACCGCTGGTTTTGGAGACCAGTGCTCTACCAATTGAGCTACGACCCTTTGCCTGTCCCCAACTTACCGCATCCAACCGGGTGCTCGGTGTGTGCACCTGGTGCGAGCGGGCCGCTGAAGGCCAACGAGGTGAGAGTGTACGTGCTTCGGGGCCGGTCGTCGAACAGAAAGTGCCCGTGAGGGCACTCGGGGCGGGGGATCCCCGTGGGAGCAAGGGAAGATCACCCAGGCCATCGCGGGAATCCGGACTTCTGTCCACGGCTGCGCCCGGACCTGTTCAGTCTGTGAAACCCGCGTGCCGGGGGGGTTTCCGGTCTGAAACGATGGGCCGCATGAGCGCTGCAACCCCTCCCACCGAGCGCCGGGTCTCGGCCCGCATCGGCTCGATCTCCGAGTCCGCCACCCTCGCCGTGGACGCCAAGGCCAAGGCCCTCAAGGCCGCCGGGCGTCCGGTGATCGGCTTCGGCGCGGGCGAGCCCGACTTCCCGACCCCGGACTACATCGTCGAGGCGGCCGTCGAGGCCTGCAAGAACCCGAAGTACCACCGCTACACGCCGGCGGGCGGTCTGCCCGAGCTGAAGGCCGCCATCGCCGCGAAGACGCTGCGCGACTCCGGCTACGAGGTCGACGCGTCCCAGATCCTGGTGACCAACGGTGGCAAGCAGGCCATCTACGAGGCGTTCGCCGCGATCCTCGACCCGGGCGACGAGGTCATCGTCCCGGCGCCGTACTGGACGACGTACCCGGAGTCGATCCGGCTGGCCGGCGGTGTCCCGGTCGACGTCGTCGCCGACGAGACGTCCGGCTACCGGGTCTCGGTGGAGCAGTTGGAGGCGGCCCGCACCGAGAACACCAAGGTGCTGCTCTTCGTCTCCCCCTCCAACCCGACGGGCGCGGTCTACACCCGCGAGGAGATCGAGGCGATCGGCCGCTGGGCCGCGGACAACGGCCTGTGGGTCCTGACCGACGAGATCTACGAGCACCTCGTCTACGGCGACGCGGAGTTCCACTCCCTGCCGGTGGTCGTGCCCGAGCTGGCCGACAAGTGCATCGTGGTCAACGGTGTCGCCAAGACGTACGCCATGACGGGCTGGCGCGTGGGCTGGGTCATCGGCCCGAAGGACGTCGTCAAGGCGGCGACGAACCTCCAGTCGCACGCCACGTCGAACGTCTCCAACGTGGCCCAGGCGGCCGCCCTGGCCGCGGTCTCCGGTGACCTGTCGGCCGTCGCGCGGATGCGCGAGGCCTTCGACCGGCGCCGCAGGACCATCGTGCGGATGCTGAACGAGATCGACGGCGTGCTGTGCCCGGAGCCGGAGGGCGCCTTCTACGCCTACCCGTCGGTGAAGAGCCTGCTGGGCAAGGAGATCCGCGGCAGGCGCCCGAAGGACTCGGTCGAGCTGGCCGCGCTGATCCTGGAGGAGGCCGAGGTCGCGGTGGTGCCGGGCGAGGCCTTCGGCACACCGGGTTACCTGCGGCTGTCGTACGCGCTCGGTGACGAGGATCTCGTCGAGGGCGTGAGCCGGATCCAGAAGCTGCTGGCGGAGGCGCGGGACTGAGCTCCTTCGCGATAACGGGGCATCCGGGACGTCGTTCCCGGGTGCCCCGTTTGTTTGTGCGAGCAAGACCACGATCGGGGAAAGAGCTACCGGGACGGCGGCGGCGTACGGCAGGATCTTTGAATGGAGCGTGTACGTGATGTCTCTGAGCTGCCGAAAGCCCATCTGCATCTGCACTTCACCGGGTCGATGCGGCCCGGCACCGTGCTGGAACTGGCCGACAAGTACGGGGTGCGGCTGCCCGACGCGCTGACCGAGGCGCTGACGAGCGGTGAGCCCCCGAAGCTGCGGGCGACGGACGAGCGGGGCTGGTTCCGCTTCCAGCGGCTGTACGACGCGGCGCGCTCCTGCCTCAGAGAGCCGGAGGACATCCAACGACTGGTGCGGGAGGCGGCGGAGGAGGACGTGCGGGACGGCTCGGGCTGGCTGGAGATCCAGGTGGACCCGACGTCGTACGCGCCTCGCCTGGGCGGGCTGATCCCGGCGCTGGAGATCATCCTGGACGCGGTGGAGGCGGCGTCGCGGGAGACGGGGCTCGGTATGCGGCTCCTGGTGGCCGCGAACCGGATGAAGCATCCCCTGGACGCCCGGACGCTGGCCCGCCTGGCGGTGCGGTACGCGGACCGGGGGATCGTCGGTTTCGGGCTGTCGAACGACGAACGCCGTGGCATGGCCCGGGACTTCGACCGAGCGTTCGCGATCGCCCGTGAGGGTGGTCTGCTCGCGGCGCCGCACGGCGGCGAGCTGACCGGGCCGGCCTCGGTGCGCGACTGCCTGGACGACCTGGGCGCCGCGCGGATCGGGCACGGGGTGCGGGCGGCGGAGGACCCGCGGCTGCTGAAGCGGCTCGCGGACCGTGGCGTGATCTGCGAGGTGTGCCCGGCCTCGAACGTGGCACTGGGCGTCTACGAGAAGCCGGAGGACGTGCCGCTGCGGACCCTGTTCGAGGCGGGCGTCCCGCTGGCCCTGGGCGCCGACGACCCGCTGCTGTTCGGCTCCCGGCTGGCGGCGCAGTACGACATCGCCCGCCGGCACCACGGCTTCTCGGACGCCGAACTGGCGGAGCTGGCCCGGCAGTCCGTACGGGGCTCGGCGGCACCGGAGAACGTGAAGGCGAAGCTGCTGTCCGGAGTGGACGACTGGCTGACGGCCTAGCTGGCGCCGCAGCAGGCAACGTGCGCCCCGTCGGGCAAACGTTGCCCGCCACGGCACTAGTCGCGCGCGGTGATGCCGGGCAGAAGGGTGCGGGCCAGGCGCCGGGCGAAGTCGTCGACCGGCGGCCGGGTGCCGTCCTGCGTCGCGTCGTAGGCGAACGCGCGCTGGGCGCAGGCGCCGAGGAGCAGGGACGCGGCGGCGAAGGTGTCGGCGTCGGGTGCGACGCGTCCGGCGGCCTGCTCGGCGCGCAGGTAGGCGCTGAGTCCCTCGATCGGCCGGTGCGGGCCGGTGCCCATCTCGCGCATCGCGTCGTCGTGCCGCCGCTTGAGTGTGGTCTCCGCGTACAGGGAGGCCGCGATCGGGAAGCTCTGCTCGTAGAAGAGGGCCGCCTCACGGGCGATCTCGGTGAGGTTCTCCTCCAGGCCGCGCGGGCCGGGATCGGCGGCGAGGCCGCTCAGCAGCGGGGTCAGCCGGGGGAGCCGTTCGGCGAGCACGCGTATGAACAGCTCCTCCTTGCTCGGGAAGTACTTGTACAGGGCCGCCTCGGAGCAGCCGGCCGCCCTGGCGATCTCCTTCGTCGTGGCGCGGGCCAGTCCGACGGTGAGCATCAGCTCGTGCGCGGCGTCGAGGATGCGGACCCGGGCCGGTGCGGCCTGTTTCTGCTGCATGGGGCCCAAGGATTCCATGGTGTGTCCCTCTCGGACTCGACCGGGGCTTGACGCATGGGTGAGTACTTACTCACCCTAGAGGAGACAGAGGTGAGTGAATACTCACCCACCCATCTGAGGCTGTACGGGAGATGGTCATGAACCTCACCGTTCTCGGTGCCACCGGAGGCATCGGTCAGGAAGTCGTCCGCCAGGCCCTGGCGGCAGGACACCAGGTCACGGCGGTCGTACGGGATCCCGCCCGGCTGACCGTCACCGGCGCGGGCCTGGAGGTGTTCCGTGCCGACCTCGCCGATCCGGCCGCGCTGCGGCCCGCGGTGGCCGGCCGGGACGCGGTGCTGTCCGGGCTCGGCGCCCGCCGGCGCAAGGACGCCGGGGTCGCGGCCCGGCTGACCCGTACGGTGCTGGGCGCGATGGAGGCGGAGGGGGTCCGGCGGCTGCTCGTGGTGAGCGCCGGGCCGGTGGGACCCGAGCCGGACGACGGCTTGCTCGACCGTGGCATGCGCGGCCTGGTCTCGGTAGCCCTCAAGGACGTGTACGCCGACCTGCGCGCCATGGAGGCCGAGCTGGCCCGCAGCACCACGGACTGGACGGTCGTACGACCGCCTCGGCTCCAGGACAAGCCGCTCACCGGGACCTACCGGACCGTGATCGGCGGTTTCCCGCCCCGGGGCCGCTTCATCGCCCGCGCGGACGTGGCCCACGCGATGCTGGCGATGACTGGGGACCCGGGAACCGTGAAGCAGGGCGTGGGACTGGCCTACTAGGACGTGTCCGGTCGGTGCGTGTGGAGGGGTGCGGCGGCCGGCTACAGGCCGGTCCCCACCATCACCGGCTCGTTGACCAGCGTGATCCCGAACGCGTCCCGGACGCCCCCGACCACCTCACGGGCCAGCGCGAGCAGGTCCTCCGTGGTGGCCGCGCCGCGGTTGGTGAGGGCGAGCGTGTGCTTGGTGGAGATCCGGGCGGGACCGGTGCCGTAGCCCTTGGTGAAGCCGGCCTTGTCGATCAGCCAGGCGGCCGAGGTCTTGGTGTGCCCCTCCCCCGCCGGATAGGCGGGCGGCTGCACGCCGTCGCCCAGGCGCTCCCCCACGCGCGCGTGAAAGACGGCGAAGTCGGCGTCGGTGAGGATCGGGTTGGTGAAGAACGACCCGGCGGACCAGGTGTCGTGGTCCTCGGGGTCCAGGACCATGCCCTTGCCCGCGCGCAGCTTCAGCACGGTCTCGCGGGCCCGGGCCAGCGGCACCCGGTCTCCGGGCTCCACCCCCAACGCCCGTGCCGTCTCGGCGTACTTGAGGGGCGCCGACAGCCCGTCCGCGTCCGCCAGCTCGAAGCGGACGCGCAGGACGACAAAGCGTTCCGGGTCGGCCTTGAAGCGGCTGTGCCGGTACGAGAAGGCGCACTCGGCGTTCGTGAGGGTGACCGTCTCGCCGGTCCGGCGGTCGTAGGCGATCACTTCGGTGATCGTCGAGGAGACCTCCTGGCCGTACGCCCCCACGTTCTGGATCGGGGTCGCGCCCGCCGATCCGGGGATGCCGGCGAGGCATTCGACACCGGCCAGCCCGGCCGCCACGGTGCGGGCGACGGCATCGCTCCACACCTCGCCCGCGGCCAGCTCCAGCCGGGTGCCGACGAGCTCGAAACCGGTGGTCGCGATGCGCAGGGCGGTCCCGGCGAAGCCCTTGTCGCCGATGACCAGGTTGGATCCGCCGCCGATGACCAGCAGCGGGGTCCCGGTCGCGTCGGCCTCTCGGACGGCCGCGATCACCTCGGCGTCGGTCGTCGCGGTGACCAGCCGGGTCGCGGGACCGCCCAGTCGGAAGGTGGTCAGCGGGGCGAGGGGAGCGTCGTGGAGTTCCTGCACGCGCTCAAGACTACGAGACGGCACCGACACCCCGGCCCACCCGTGGACGGTACGCCTCGGCACCCGCGTACCGCCCTTCCCGGCGCCGGGAGCGGCACGCACGCGTACAGCCCCGTCACGGGGGACGGGGCTGTGGCGGAGCTGTCATGCGCGTCTCAGCGGGTCGCGGCCTCCAGGACCTCGACGGGCCGCTCCACGGTGTTGTCCTCCGCGCCCGGGTCCGCGTCCGTCACCGCCGGCCGGACCGCGCGCCGTCCGGCCGGGATCACCAGCGCCGCGACGCCGGCGAGGGCCACCACCCCGGAGCCGGTGACCAGGGCGGGCCGCAGGCCGTCGACGAAGGACTGGGCGGACTCGTAGCCGCCCTGGGCCGAGAAGATCGAGGCCATGACGGCGATACCGAGCGCGCCGCCCACCTCGCGCAGGGCGTTGTTGGCGCCGGAGGCGATGCCCTGCTCCTTGGGCAGGACGCTGGACATCACCAGGTTGGCGGCCGGGGCGAAGTAGAGGGCCATTCCGATGCCGCTGACGATCAGGCCGGGCAGCTGGATCGCGTAGGAGGCGTCGGTCGTGACCACTGAGGCCATGTAGCCGAGACCGACGGCCTGGAAGAAGAGGCCGGTGGCGACGACCGGGCGGCCCCCGATCCGGTCGGAGAGGATCCCGGCGATCGGTGCGACGATCATCGGCATCCCGGTCCACGGCAGCATCCGCAGGCCCGCCTCGGTGGGCGAGTAGCCGAGCTCGCCCTGCATGTACTGGCTGAGCAGGAAGATCGAACCGAACATCCCGAGGAACATCAGCATGCTCGCCGCGTTGATCCCGGCGAAGGCGCGGGAACGGAACAGCCGCATCGGGAGCATGGGGTTCGCGGCGCGGCTGCCGTGCAGGACGAACGCGGCCAGCAGTACACCGCCCGCGATCAGACCGGTCAGGACGAGGGGGCTGGTCCAGCCGTCGGCGGTGCCGCGGACCAGGCCGTAGACGATGCCGAAGAGGCCGCCGCTGGCGAGCAGGGTGCCGGGGAGGTCGAGCGGCGCGCCGGTGCCGTGGGACTCGGCCAGGCGCAGCCGGGCGAGCGGCAGCAGGACCACGCCCAGCGGGACGTTCAGCCAGAAGATCCAGTGCCAGGAGATGTGCTCGGTGAGGCTGCCGCCGATGAGGGGCCCGGAGGCGACGGCGAGCCCGTTGACGGCACCCCAGATCCCGTACGCCATCCCGCGCTTGGCGGCGGGTACGGCCGCCGTCAGCAGGGTCAGCGTCAGAGGCATCATGATCGCCGCGCCGACGCCCTGCACCGCGCGGGCGGCGATGAGGGAACCGATACCGGGCGAGAGGGCCGCGGCGGCGGACGCCGCGGTGAAGACGGTGAGCCCGGCCAGGAACATCCGGCGCCGCCCGAAGCGGTCACCGAGCGCCGCGCCGAACATCAGCAGAACGGCGAAGGTGAGCGTGTAGGCGCTCACGGTCCATTCCAGGTCGTCCAGCGCGCCGCCGAGATCCTTGCGGATGGACGGCAGGGCGGTGGTGACGACGAGGTTGTCGAGGGCCGCCATGAATCCGGCGACGCTGGTGATGACGAGGGCCCACACGGTTCCCCCGCGACGTGCGCTGTGTGCGGTCTGCTGTGTCATCGCTCCCCCAGAGCGTGTTACGTGCTTGATATCCGAGGTTAGTTATTGCTGACTAACTTTCCCGCCCATGGGAAGGCCCGCGGTCCCGGCTTTCCCGTCCACCTGTCGCTTCTCCCGCTACTTCTCCAGCCGGCCGCTGATGCGCGCCGACGGATAGAGCCCGTCCCACACTCGATGCCCGGCTGGAAAACCCATCGCCACCAGGCAGTTGACGAGCATGCCGTATGCCATGAAGGTCGTCGTCTCGCCGACCTCCGCGCCGAGCGGCAGATGCACCGTGTCCCACAGACGCATCCAGCCGGCCCGCACGGACTCGCCGAGCTCGTGATCACCGGCCTGCTCCGCGGCGGCCACCGTGACGTACATCTGCATCTGCATCAGCAGCTGCTCGGGGCGCTCGGCGATGAGCTTGGTGTAGGCGTTCGCCATGGAGTGCAGGGCCTCCTCGCCCTCCAGCCCCTTGGCGGCCTCCTCGAACGTGCCGATCACGTCCGCCATGCAGTGCTCGACGGTCGCGAGGAAGATCGCCTTCTTGCCCGGGAAGAGCCGGAACAGATACGGCTGCGAGACACCGACACGCTTGGCGATCGTCTCGGTGGACGTGCCGTAGTAGCCGCCCGTCGCGAACTCGGCCGTCGCCGCGCGGATGACACTCTCGCGCCTCTCTTCTGCACTCATCCTGGCCATGCGAGTAAGTTAGTGCTCAATCACTAACTACGTCAAGGGGGGTCGAGTCGGGGCTCAGACGTAAGGGGCGCCTGCTCTTGAGGGCGCCCCTTACCGGGTGGGCGAGGCCGTTGGGCCGCGTGCGTGTCGAGGCCGCCGCATGAGGGTCTCGCCGTGCGGCGCCGCGTCGGCGCGGAGGCCGCACTGAGCGACGTCGTGCGGCCGCGCAGGGGGAGACGGGCGGAGCGCCGTACGGCCGCGGAGGGGGGGAGACGGGCGGAGCGCCGTACGGCCGCGGAGGGGGGAGACGGGCGGAGCGCCGTACGGCCGCGCGGGCGTGAGTGTGCGCTCACACGCGGGGCGCGATGCGGCCGTACGGGTGGACCGTAGGGCCGCGCGACCGTAGGTGGCGTGTGCGTACGTACCTAGGGCCGCGCGGCCCTAGGTACGTATACGCAGCCGCGCGGGTGTGGCCGTCAGGCCGTCCGGACGACCGCCCGCGAGCCGTCAGGCCGTCCGAACGACTGTCCACGAGCTGTCGGGCCGTCCGGACGACCGCCCACGATCCGTCAGGCCAGCCGGACGACCGCCCGCGACATCCCCAGCACCTTCTGACCGGCGCACATGGCCGTCAGGTCCACACGCACGGTGTCGTCGTCGAGCTTGGCCGCGACCTTGGCGCTGACCTCGATGGTGGCGCCCTCGTCGTCGTTCGGGACGACCACGGGCTTGGTGAAGCGGACGCCGTACTCGACGACCGACGCCGGGTCGCCGGTCCAGTCGGTGACCACCCGGATCGCCTCGGCCATGGTGAACATGCCGTGCGCGATGACGTTGGGGAGGCCGACCTCCTTGGCGAACTTCTCGTTCCAGTGGATCGGGTTGAAGTCCCCGGAGGCTCCGGCGTACCGGACCAGAGTGGCGCGGGTCACCGGGAAGGTCTGCGCGGGCAGCTCGGTGCCGACCTCGACGTCGTCGTAAGCGATCTTCGCCGTCATCGGTTCCTCACGCTTCCTCGGCAGCGCGGGCCACCAGCTTGGTCCAGGAGGTCACCACGCGTTCGCCGGCCTCGTCACAGACCTCGCCACGGATGTCCAGGATGTCGTTGCCGGCCATGGACTTGATCGCCTCGATGGTCGAGACGACAGTGAGCCGGTCGCCGGCCCGCACCGGACGCGTGTAGCTGAACTTCTGGTCGCCGTGCACCACACGGCTGTAGTCCAGCCCCAGCTGCGGGTCCTCGACGACCTGTTCCGCGGCCTTGAAGCTGATCGAGAAGACGAACGTCGGCGGGGCGATCACGTCGGGGTGGCCGAGCTGCTTGGCGGCATCCGGGTCCGTGTACGCCGGGTTGGTGTCCCCCACCGCCTCCGCGAACTCACGGATCTTCTCCCGCCCCACCTCGTAGGGCTCGGTGGGCGGATAGGTACGCCCCACGAAGGACTGGTCGAGCGCCATGGCCCGGAACCTCCTGCTGGTGTTGCTTGTGTCTGCAGTGATCGGCGGCGACCGGTACTGCGTCAGTGATCGGTACTGCGTCGGCAACGGCCTGCCGAAACGACGCGAGGCCGCCCCCCAGACTATGGGGGCGGCCTCGTGTACGAGCCTGATTTATCGCGTTTCGCGGTGCGCGGTGTGCGCGTTGCAACGCGGGCAGTGCTTCTTCATCTCCAGTCGGTCCGGGTTGTTACGCCGGTTCTTCTTGGTGATGTAGTTCCGCTCCTTGCACTCCACGCAGGCCAGCGTGATCTTCGGGCGGACGTCGGTGGCAGCCACAGGAGTGCTCCTTGACGAACGGATGGGACGATTAACGCATAAAAGAGTAGCCGATCGAAGGACCGACCCCGCAATCGGCTACTGTCAGTAGCGGTGACCGGACTTGAACCGGTGACACAGCGATTATGAGCCGCTTGCTCTACCGACTGAGCTACACCGCTTTGATGCGATCGGGCCCCGCCTTGCGGCGGGAACCTCACACACCAGAGCCCCAATACGGAATCGAACCGTAGACCTTCTCCTTACCATGGAGACGCTCTGCCGACTGAGCTATTGGGGCGAGCGATGAAGACATTACACGGTCCGCCGCCGTTCACCCAAATCCGTTTCGTGCCTCGCCACCGGGCCTGCCCGACGCCCTGTTCCGGGGCGGGAACGGAGCCCCCGCGACGGCTTCCCCCAAGGGTCCCGCGGGTAACTCCCGCCCCCGGCCGCCCCGCTCGCACCACGTTCCTGTCGGCAGGATCACACCAGGACCACACCGATACGACTATTGCGCTCCTCCCCGACGTGGACGGACGGCCGCTTTAGGCTCGACTCACTCTGCGTGATCTTGCGTCCAGCCGTGCGCGGCCCCGAGCCGGCCCCGATCCCCGAGCCCGATCCCCGAGCCCTTGGAGCGCGATGCCCGACAGCCAGCCGCAGCAGCCCCGCCCGTCGTCGTCCTCCTCCGCTTCCTCCTCGTCGTCCTCCCCCTCCCCCTCCCCCTCCCCCTCCCCCTCTTCCTCGTCGGGATCCTCGGCGCAGGCCGACGCGCCCCCCCTGCTGCTGTGCGGGGCGCGGCTCACGGACGGCAGGACCGTGGACGTACGGCTGGGCGGCGGGCGGATCGAGGCGGTCGGCACCGCCGGGAGCCTGGCGGCGGAGGCGGCTCGTGGGTGCGTCGCCCGGGTCGACCTCGACGGCTACCTGCTTCTGCCGGCCCCGGCCGAACCTCATGCCCACGCCGACACCGCGCTGTCGGCCGACGGCGACGGACCGGTCTCGCACGACCCCCATGACGTCCAGCGCCGGGCGACGGAGGCCACGCTGCTGCAACTGGGCCACGGGGCCACCGCGCTGCGGGCGCACGTGCGCGTGGGTGACGTCCAGGGGCTGGGCGCGCTGGGCGCCGTCCTCCAGGCGCGGCGCTCGCTGCGCGGGCTCGCCGCGCTGAGCACGGTGGCGATGCCCCGGCTGCTGACCGGGGTGGCCGGGGCCGACGGCCTGGCCAAACTGCGCGACGCGATGAAGATGGGCGCTTCCGTGGTGGGCGGTTGTCCGGACCTGGATCCGGATCCGACCGGCTATGTCGAGGCCGTACTGGAGGTGGCCTCCGAACACGGCTGTCCGGTCGACCTGCACACGGACGCGGCCGACCCGACCCGCCTCTCCCGGATCGCGGCGATGGCCGGCGGGCTGCGGCCCGGCGTGACGCTCGGCCCCTGTGGCGGCCTGGGCCGGCTCCCCGTCGAGGCGGTCTCACGGGTCGCGGACCAACTGGCGGCGGTCGGGGTGACGGTGGTGTGCCTGCCGCAGGGCGGCTGCGGCGGCGTCGACCGACGGGGCACCGCCCCGGTGCGGCTGCTGCGTGCGGCCGGCGTGCGTGTCGCCGCCGGGAGCGGCGCCCTGCGGGACGTCTCGAACCCTGTGGGGCGCGGCGACCCCCTGGAGGCGGCGTACCTGCTGGCCTCCCGCCACGGGCTGCGCCCCGAGGACGCGTACGACACCGTGAGCGCCTCCGCGCGCGCGGCTCTGGGCCTGCCCGAGGTCCGGGTGGAGGCGGGCTTCCCCGCCGACCTCCTGGCCGTGCGCGGCGACCGGCTGGCGGGAGCGCTGTCCCTGGCGTACAGCCGGATCGTGGTGCACCAGGGACGCGTGGTGGCACGCACGAGCGCGGTCCGCGAGTACTTCAGCTCGGCGGCGGCGGTGGAACTGGGTCTGCCGCGGCAGGGGCGCGGGGAGTTGTCATGAGGTGCGAGGAGTTGTCCTCCGCTCCTGCACATGCCCCTGCACGCGCGTGACGTGGCTGAAGTCGTGCGGCGGATGCGGCCGTCCGGGCGTACGGTCGGAGACATGCGCATTGTCATCGCTGGTGGTCATGGTCAGATCGCGCTGCGGCTGGAGCGGCTGCTCTCCGCGCGCGGGGAAGAGGTCGCGGGAATCATCCGTACGGCCGAACAGGCGGACGATCTGCGGGAGGCCGGCGCCGAACCGGTCGTGCTGGACCTGGAGTCGGCCTCGGTCGAGCAGGTCGCGGCCGTTCTGCGGGGCGCGGACGCGGCGGTGTTCGCGGCGGGCGCCGGTCCGGGCAGCGGCGTGGCCCGCAAGGAAACGGTGGACAAGGGCGCAGCCGTGCTGTTCGCGGACGCGGCGGTCCTGGCGGGCGTACGACGCTTCGTGGTCGTGTCCTCCATGGGCGCGGATGCGGCGCACCAGGGCGACGAGGTCTTCGACGTCTACCTGCGCGCCAAGGGCGAGGCCGACGCGTACGTGCAGAACCTGGACGCCCTGGACTGGACGATCCTGCGCCCCGGTGCGCTGACGGACGACGCCGGCACCGGCCTGGTACGCCTGGAGGCGCACACGGGCCGCGGTTCCGTCCCGCGCGACGACGTGGCCGCCGTACTGGCGGAATTGGTGGACACCCCGGCGACGACCGGTCTGGTCCTGGAACTGGTCCGCGGGTCGACGCCGGTGACGGTCGCGGTGAAGTCGGTGGCGGGAAACTGACCTCGTCGGCGCCGGTCCGGGTCCCCCGAACGGCCGTACGGGTCGCTGGGGTCTAGAACAGCGGCATCTGGCCGGGGAACTCGGGCACGGCGTACCCGTCCAACGCGGGCTGGGCCGCGCCGAGTTGGGCGGCGCTGCGGGAGCCCGGGCATGAGGTGAGGGCGCCGTTCTCCCGAGCGCCGGGCGGATCGTGCCGGGCGAACCGGCCCGCGACCACGGCGATCTCGCGACGGCACTCGGGGCAGCTTCTGCGGCGGGACGACATGGGATCAGTGTGCCCTGCACCGGACCTGACGGCACCGATGGCCGGCCGATACGGCCGTACCGGCGGAGCTCTGGCGGGTCGCGGGCGTCGACGCGCGGAAGTCCGGACATCTCCCTAGGCTCCGTGCACGTGGCAGACACCTTCGAGGAACTCGTGGCGAAACAACGCACCGCGTACGAGGCACACAGACGGGTCCTGCAACTGCGGGACGCCTACGGAGCCCCCACGGCCGAGCAGTGGACGCAGCAGCAGTCAGACACGTACGAGACCGCCTGGCGGGCCTGGCGGGACCTGGCACGGGACGTACAGGCCTCCGTGACCGAGTACGCCAAGGACGAGGGCCGGTCGCGCAACGACGTCGAGGCGGACGTGAAGCAGCTGGCGGGACCGGAGCCCGAGGAGGCGATCGAGTAGAACGGGAAGAACGGCAGGTCCGGCGAGGACGACAAAGGCGCCCCCGCGACCGGCTGACGACCGCGCACAGGCGCCCGACACCTGACCCCTGACCCCTGACGTCCACGGCCCGCCCGCGCGGGTCGGGCAGGAGGTTCGGGCGCGAGACAACGTGAGGCGGCACGCCGATCGCCGGACGGCATGACAAAGGCCCCGTGACCTGCGTAGAAGGCAGGTCACGGAGCCTTTGTTTCCCTGTGGCGGCGCCAGGGTTCGAACCTGGGTAGGCTAAGCCGGCAGATTTACAGTCTGCTCCCTTTGGCCACTCGGGCACACCGCCGGGTTTGCTGCCCTTCGCACCGCTTTTCGGCGATGCTCCCTGGCAACGACGTAAACAATACCCGATGGGGAGGGGTGCTTCGCCACCCGATTGATCGCCTCCCACGGGGAGCGGGGTGGCTAGGCTTGGGCGGATGCGGCCAGGGCCCCGGCGGGCTCGGCGGCAGCCCCGTGCATGCCGGTACACAGCCGGTACGCACCCGATACGCCCCCGGATACAAGGAGCCACAGGACATGGCCGACTCCAGTTTCGACATCGTCTCGAAGGTCGAGCGGCAGGAGGTCGACAACGCCCTCAACCAGGCCGCCAAGGAGATCTCGCAGCGCTACGACTTCAAGGGCGTGGGCGCCTCGATCTCCTGGTCCGGGGAGAAGATCCTGATGGAGGCGAACTCCGAGGACCGGGTGAACGCCGTCCTCGACGTCTTCCAGTCGAAGCTGATCAAGCGCGGGATCTCCCTCAAGGCGCTGGAGGCCGGTGAGCCCCAGCTCTCGGGCAAGGAGTACAAGATCTTCGCGGACATCCAGGAGGGCATCTCCCAGGAGAACGCCAAGAAGGTCGCGAAGATCATCCGCGATGAGGGCCCGAAGGGCGTGAAGGCCCAGGTGCAGGGCGAGGAACTGCGCGTCACCTCCAAGAGCCGTGACGACCTCCAGGCCATCATCGCCCTGCTGAAGGGCAAGGACTTCGACTTCGCGCTCCAGTTCGTGAACTACCGGTAGTCGACGCGCGCAGGGCGCCACGTGTCGCGCGTCGCTCGTGCTCGTGCCTCATACGAGAGGGGTGGGCGCCCGTCGGTGCCCACCCTTCTCCGCTGCCGGCCGCGGTACCGGAACGCGTGCCGGACTCAGTCGCGTGAGTTGCCGAACAGAAGGCGGTAGGCGATCAGGAGCACCAGCGAGCCGCCTATCGCCGCTGCCCAGGTGGCGCCGTCGTAGAAGTCCTTGCTGATCGGATGGTCCAGCCAGCGGGCCGATATCCAGCCACCGAGGAACGCCCCCACGATGCCGATGAGGGTCGTACCGATGAAGCCGCCCGGGTCACGGCCCGGCAGCAGGAACTTGGCGATGGCCCCGGCCAACAGCCCCAGGATGATCCAGCTGATGATGCTCATGCCGTGAACCTGCCCTTCCATGTCGTGCTTGCACAGGCCCGGCCCTGTGACTTTCGTCCGGCCGGGCTGTGCGTCCTCGTGCCGTTCCTGTCGTGTCGACAAAGAAGACGCCGGGGCGGCGTCCGGCGGTTGCACGGGGCAATGGGGTGCGGCGCATGACCCGGTCCGGCGCATGACCCGGCCCGGCCCCGGGCTGCGGGCTGCGGGCTGCGGGCTGCGGGCTGCGGGCTGCGGGCTGCGGGCTGCGCGGGAGCCTGGGTGCGTGGCGTTCGGAAGAGTTCGTCTCCGAACGTTCCCGATCACGCCACAAGGCCGCTGCGGCTCGCAGTTGAACGTCTGGCCCACTGATACTTGTCAAGGACAGACAGCGTTCGCGGAGCCACCTGGGGAGAGGTACCGACCATGAAGTTGTTCAACCTGCTGCTGAATATCGTGTGGCTGGTTTTCTGCGGTATCTGGATGGCCATCGCCTACACGATCGCCGCGCTGATCTGCTTCGTTCTGATCATCACGATTCCGTTCGGCATCGCGTCGCTGCGCATCGCCGGGTTCGTACTGTGGCCGTTCGGACGGACCACGGTGGAGCGGCCCGACGCCGGTGCGCCGTCGTTCATCGGCAACGTGATCTGGGTGATCTTCGCGGGCTGGTGGCTGGCCCTGGGGCACCTCATCACCAGCATCCCGCTGTTCCTGTCCATCATCGGCATCCCGTTCGGCTGGGCCAACCTGAAGATGATCCCGATCTCCCTCATGCCGCTGGGCCGTGACGTCGTGTCGACGGACCAGCGGTTCGGCGGGCGCTGACCGGAGCCCGGCAGCGACGCCCTACGGGCGGCGGCCCGCCATCTTCTCCAGCCGGGCGATGCGCTCCGCCATCGGCGGGTGGGTGGAGAACAGCTTCGAGACCCCCTGGCCCGGACGGAAGGGGTTCGCGATCATCATGTGGCTCGCGGTCTCGATGCGCGGCTCCGGGGGCAGCGGCAGCTGCTTGGTGCCCGCGTCGAGCTTGCGCAGGGCACTGGCGAGCGCTATCGGGTCGCCGGTGAGCTGGGCGCCGGACGCGTCGGCCTCGTACTCCCTGGAGCGGCTGATGGCCAGTTGGATGACGGTGGCCGCGAGCGGGCCCAGGATCATGATCAGCAGCATGCCCAGAATGCCGGGGCCGTCGTCGTCGTTCGAACGTCCGATCGGGATCAGCCAGGCGAAGTTGACCAGGAACATGATCACCGAGGCGAGGGCGCCGGCCACCGACGAGATCAGGATGTCGCGGTTGTAGACGTGACTGAGCTCGTGGCCGATGACTCCGCGCAGTTCACGCTCGTCCAGGATGCGCAGGATGCCCTCGGTGCAGCACACGGCCGCGTTGCGCGGGTTGCGGCCGGTCGCGAAGGCGTTCGGCGCCTCCGTCGGGGAGATGTACAGGCGGGGCATGGGCTGACGGGCCTGGGTGGAGAGGTCGCGAACCATGCGGTACAGCGCCGGGGCCTCGAACTCGCTCACCGGGCGGGCGCGCATCGCGCGCAGTGCCAGCTTGTCGCTGTTCCAGTACGCGTACGCGTTGGTGCCGAGGGCGACGAGGACCGCGACGATCAGTCCCGTACGGCCGAAGAAGCTGCCGATCAGGATGATGAGTGCGGACAGTCCCCCGAGGAGTACTGCGGTCCTGAGCCCGTTGTGCCGGCGGTGCACGGTACGCCCTCCAAGTGGTGCAGCAGGGGAACCCTTTGCTTGCTGTCTTCGATGCCACTGGTGTCGTGGTGTCACATCCAGTGGACCCTCCCGTACTGGTCAACGCCAGGCGGGAGCGACTAGTTCCCTTGTGCGTGCGGCGGCGCGAGTGGGCCGTCCGGGTGACGGGACCCCGTGCCGCGTCGGCCGCCTCGGTGGTGCGGGTCGGCCGCCTCGGTGTGCGTCGCCCGCAGCTTCGGAGGTGCGTCGCCCGCAGCTTCGGAGGTGCGGCGCCCGCAGGCTCGGTGGTGCGCCGTCGCCTCAGAACAGCCCGGTGTCGGCGAAGCGCAGGACCAGCTGCGGCGCTCCGGACAGGGCGATACCCAGGACGCCGGTCAGCGCGATCGCGGCCGTGAGGGGGGTCGGGACGCGGTGCTTCTCGGGCTGCCCCTCGGGGGCCCGGAACAGCAGCGTCGTCCACCGGAGGTAGTAGAACAGCGCGATCACGACGTTGACGGCCATGACCACCGCGAGCCATCCCATGCCCGCGTCGACGGCCGCCGAGAAGACGGTGACCTTCGCGAAGAGGCCGATGACGCCCGGCGGCAGCCCGGCGAGGCAGAGCAGGAAGAAGGCCAGGAGCAGGGCGGCCACGGGGTTCGAGGCGTAGAGGCCCCGGTAGTCCGTGACGCGGTTCAGGGCCCGGTTACGGCCGACCAGCGCGGCCACCGCGAAGGCGCCCAGGTTGACCGCCGCGTACATGAGGGCGTACGCGAGCGTGGAGCCGACCGACTTGCGGGCGTCGTCGGAGTACGCGGCGGCGGCGATCGGTACGAGGAGGTAGCCGGCCTGGCCGACCGACGACCACGCGAGCAGGCGTACCGCGCTGTACGCGCGCGTGGCCTGCTGACGCAGGGCGCCGACGTTGCCGACGGTCATGGTGAGGGCGGCCAGCGCCGCCACGGCCGGCCCCCAGACGTGGGCGTACGTCGGGAAGGCGACGACGGTGACCAGGATCAGGCCGGAGAAGCCGACCGCCTTGCCGACCACCGACAGGTAGGCGGCGATCGGGAGGGGGGCTCCCACGTAGGTGTCGGGCACCCAGAAGTGGAAGGGGACGGCGGCCGTCTTGAAGGCGAAGCCGACCAGGGTGAGGACGACGCCGGTCTGGGCGAGGGTGTAGAGCTGGCCGTCGACGCGCTGGATGCGGTCGGCTACCTGGGTGAGGTAGAGGGTGCCGGTGGAGGCGTAGACGAAGCTGATGCCCATCAGGCTGACCGCGGTCGCGGTCACCGAGGACAGGAAGAACTTCAGGGCCGCTTCGGAGGACTTCCGGTCGCCGTGCCGGATGCCGACGAGGGCGAACGCGGGCAGGGAGGCGACCTCCAGGGCGACGACGAGGGTGGCGAGGTCGCGGGAGGCGGGCAGCAGGGCGGCGCCCGCGGCGGAGGAGAGCAGCAGGAACCAGTACTCCCCTTCGGGGAGCCCCTTGTCGGCGTCCTTCAGGGTGGTGACCGACAGCAGGGCCGCGACGAGGGCGCCGGCGAGGACCAGGAACTGCACGACGAGGGTGAAGTGGTCCACCGTGTAGCTGCACACGCCCGCGTCGCCGGTGAGACAGAAGGTGCGGCGGTCGCCGTCCAGGAGGGGCAGCAGCAGGAGGGCCGCGGCGGCGAGACCCGCGACCGAGACCCAGCCGAGGACGGGCTTCCGGGCGTCGGCGAGGAACAGGTCGGCGACGAGGACGGCGAGCGCGACCACGGCGGCGAGGGTGGGCGGCGCGATCGCGAGCCAGTCGACGGACTGCACCGCCGACTGGACCGCGGACTGCGCCAGGGGCTGGGCCAGGGAGCTCATCGGGTGCCTCCTGCGAGGAGCTGCTGCACGGCCGGGTCGGTCAGGCCGAGGAGGGCCTTCGGCCACAGCCCGGCGACGACGGTGAGGGCGACGAGCGGGGTCCAGGCCGCGAACTCGTAGGTCTGGACGTCGGCGAGCCTCGGGGCCTCCCGCGCGCCCCGCGGCAGGGCGCCCATGCAGACGCGCCGGACCACGATGAGCATGTACGCGGCGGTGAGCAGCGTGCCGAACGCGGCGATCGCCATGAAGGTGAGGTAGGCGGGGCGGCTGAGGCCGGCGGCGGGCTTGAACGCGCCGAACAGCGCCAGCATCTCGCCCCAGAACCCGGCGAGGCCCGGCAGGCCGAGCGAGGCGACCGCGGCGAAGGCGAGCAGGCCGCCCAGACGCGGGGCCCTGCCGTACAGCGCGGCACCGGTCTCCTCGGCGAGGCTGTCGAGGTCGGTCGTGCCCGTGCGGTCCTTCAACGCGCCGACCAGGAAGAAGAGCAGGCCGGTGATGAGTCCGTGGGCGATGTTGGCGAACAGGGCGCCGTTCACGCCGGTCGGGGTCATCGTCGAGATGCCGAGCAGGACGAAGCCCATGTGGCCGACGGAGGAGTAGGCGATCAGGCGCTTGAGGTCGCCCTTCGCGCCCTGCCGGGCGAGGGCGAGGCAGGCCAGGGATCCGTAGACGATCCCGACGACGGCGAAGGCGGCGAGGTAGGGCGCGAAGGTGCGGAAGCCGTCGGGCGCGATCGGCAGGAGAATCCGAACGAAACCGTACGTACCCATCTTCAGCATGACACCGGCCAGCAGGACCGAACCGACGGTCGGCGCGGCGGTGTGGGCGTCGGGCAGCCAGCTGTGCAGCGGCCACATCGGCGTCTTCACCGCGAGCCCGATCCCGATCGCCAGAACGGCGATGACCTGCACGGATGTGGTCAGCGACCGGCCGTTGTCAGTGGCGAGTGCCACCATGTCGAATGTGCCCGCCTTGATTCCGATCAGGAGCAGGCCGAGCAGCATGACGACGGAGCCGAGCAGTGTGAAGAGGATGAACTTCCAGGCGGCCTGGGTCCGTTGCGCACCGCCCCAGCGGGCGATGAGGAAGTACATCGGGATGAGGACCGTCTCGAAGGCGAGGAAGAACAGCAGCAGGTCGAGGACGGCGAAGGTCGCCAGCGTGCCGGACTCGAGGACGAGCAGCAGCGCGACGAACGCCTTCGGGCCGGGGCCCGCGGGCATCTTGAAGTAGGAGTACAGCGCGCAGAGGAAGGTCAGCAGCGCGGTCAGGACCAGAAGGGGGAGGGAGATGCCGTCGATGCCGAGGTGGATCCGCACGTCGAGTGCGGGGATCCAGCTGATGTCCGTCGTGGCCTGCATCTTCGACGGATGGTCGTGGTCGAAGCCGAGCGCCAGGACGACCGCGGCGATGAGGACGACACCGGTGACGGTCACGCCGTGCCGCAGCACGGCCTGCTCGGGCGACTTCCCCTTCAGTCCGGGCGGGGCCGGCAGCAGAGCGGCGGCGGCCCCGAGGAGCGGGCCGACGACGACGAACGCCAGAAGGAACTGCATCACGGACTCGCTGATATCGATCACGCCTGCTCACGCTCCCGTGGCGACGAGGACGGCGGCGACCGTCAGGACGACGGCACCGGCGAGCAGCGCGCTCACATAGGTCTGCACATTGCCGGTCTGGGCACGCCGTACGGCGGCGCCGAGCCAGCGCGGTAGGGCGGCCGCGCCGCGCACGTAGGTGTCGACCACCTCGCGGTCGAGGAACCGGACGAGGCTCGCCGCGCCCTGGACGGGGCGGACGAACAACACGTCGTACACCGCGTCGAGATGGAAGCCGACGGCCGCGTGGCGGTACAGCGGGCCGAGCAGGAGACGGCCGGGATCGGCCGGATCGGGCGCGTAGGCCACGTCTCCGTAGGCGGGTTCGTGGCCGGCGATGGCCTCGGCCTCGACGAGTCCGGCGTCGCCCTCGGGGTGGGCGGCGACCGCACCCAGGGGGACGTCGGCGGCGAGGGCCCGGGTGCCCTGCCAGACGCCGTAGGTGGTCAGTCCGCCGACCAGGGCGAGGCCCGTGCCGAGGATGGAGGTGGTGAGCGTCGGGGTGAGGGAGCCGCCGTCGAACCAGCCCGGTAGCGATGTGTACGCGAGGCCGCCGAAAGCGAGGGACGGGACGGCGAGCACCCACAGCACGACGGTCATGGTGAGCGGCTGGCGGCCGTGGTCGGCGACCTCGGCGCCCCGGCCGCGGAACGCGAGCAGCCACAGACGGGCCGCGTACGCGGCGGTGAGCAGCGCCGTGAGCAGGCCGGCCACGAGGACGGTCCAGCCCGCGGCGATGGGCGCCTGCTCGGTGTGGCCCGTGGTGACGTGTTCGGCGGCGGCGAGGACGGACTCCTTGGAGAAGAAGCCGCTGAACGGCGGGATCGCGGCGAGGGAGAGGAGCGCCACGGTCATCGTCCAGTAGGCGTCCGGGACACGGTCGCGCAGTCCCCCCATGCGGGCCATCGCGGCCAGCGAGTTGGTGCCGGCGGCGTGGATGACCACGCCCGCCGCGAGGAACAGCAGCGCCTTGAAGGCGCCGTGCGAGAGGAGGTGGAAGACGGCGGCACCGCGGTCGCCGACGGCGAGGGCGCCGGTCATGTAGCCGAGCTGACTGATCGTCGAGTAGGCGAGGACGCGCTTGATGTCGTCCTGGGCGAGCGCCGCGAGCGCCGATCCGGCCATGGTGACGGCGGCCATGACGGCGAGGACGACCATCGCGGCCGAGGAGGCCTGGAACAGCGGGAGGAGACGGGCGACGAAGTAGACACCGGCGGCCACCATGGTCGCGGCGTGGATCAGCGCGGAGACGGGCGTGGGACCCGCCATCGCGTCGGGGAGCCAGGTGTGCAGCGGGAACTGCGCCGACTTGCCCGCCACACCGGCCAGGAGCAGCAGGGCGACCAGTGTCGGGTGGTCGATCCCGCCGCTCGCGACCGTGCCGAGGATCTTGGTGATCCGGAAGGAGCCGGCGTCGGTGGCGAGGGCGAACAGGCCGATGAGGAAGGGGACGTCGCCGAGCTTGGTGACCAGGAAGGCCTTGAGCGAGGCGGCGCGGGCCTCCGGGGTCTCCCAGTAGTGGCCGACCAGGAAGTAGGAGCAGATGCCCATGACTTCCCAGCCGACCAGCAGCACGATCAGATCGCCGGAGTAGACGACCAGGAGCATCGCGGAGGTGAACAGGGAGACGAGGGCGGCGTAGGAGGCGTAGCGCGGGTCGTCACGCAGGTAGCCCGTCGAGTAGATCTGCACGCAGCTCGCCACGAAGGCGACGAGGACGGCGACGAGGGCGGCGAAGCCGTCGATGTGCAGGGCGATTTCGACGGGGACCGAGCCGGTCGGCGTGAGCTCGGTGGCGGCGTCGATCGCCTGGCCGCCGCCCTGGCGCACCGCGACCAGTACCGCGAGGACGAGCGCGCCGAGGGTCGGCAGGACGGCCAGCGGGCGGACGAAGCCGGGGTCCGTGCGGCCCAGGAGCAGACCGGCCACGGCGCCCAGGAACGGCAGGAGGGGGACGAGGACGGCGAGGGTGGTCGTGGTCACGCGGTGGCCTCAGCCTTCTCGGCCGCGGGGGCGTCGTTGTCGGGGCCGTCGCTCTCGTGTCCCTCGGCGGAGTCGCGGAGCTTGTCGATGTCCGCGGTGCCGCGGTTGCGGTGGACGGCGAGGACGATCGCCAGGCCGATGCCGATCTCGGCGGCGGCGATGGCGATGGTGAACAGGGTCAGGGCCTGGCCGGAGTGCAGGGTCTCCTCGGCGGTGCGGCTGAGCCAGACGTCGAAGGCGACCAGGTTGAGGTTGACGGCGTTGAGCATCAGCTCGACCGACATCAGGACCAGGATCGCGTTGCGGCGGGCGAGGACACCGTAGAGGCCGGTGCAGAAGAGGAGGGCGGCGAGCACGGCGGGATAGACGAGGTGCATCAGCGGACGCCTTCCTTGCCGGCACTGTCCGATGCCTTGCCGGCAGTGTCCGATGACCTGTCGCCGTCGGCCGAAGCCCTGTCGGCGCCGGCCGAAGCCCTGTCGGCGCCGGCCGAAGCCCTGTCGGCGCCTGCACCGGCGGAGGCGGGCGCGTCACCCCCGCCTGGCGTCGGGGTGCGCGTGGCGGCGGTCGCCGTCGCGGCCGCGGTCGCCTTCGCCTTGCGGGAGAGGACGATCGCGCCGACCAGGGCGGCGAGGAGGAGGACGGAGAGGGCCTCGAAGGGGAGGACCCAGTTCTGGAAGAGGCTCTCGCCGGTGACGCGGGTGGTGCCGGCGGGCTCGCCGGCCAGGTCGATCCAGGTGGCGCGGAAGGCGTCGACGACGACCCAGACCAGGGCGGCCGCGGCGGCGACGGCCACGGCGAGGGCGGCCCAGCGGTTGCCGGAGTCGGCGTCCGGGGAGCGGCCGATGGGGGCCCTGGTGAGCATCAGACCGAACAGGAGGAGGACGACGACGGAACCAACGTAGATGAGGACCTGCACCCAGGCGATGAACTCGGCGGTGAGCAGGAGGTACTCGACGGCGAGGCCGCCGAGGGTCACCACGAGCCACAGGGCGGCGTGCACCAGCTGCCGGGTGGTGACGGTGACGAGCGCGGCGCCGAAGGTGACCAGGCCGACGAGCAGGAAGGCGATCTCCACGCCCGTCGGGGAGAGGAAGCCGTGCGGACCGGCGGCGGCGAGGGTCATGACTCCTCCCTCTCTCGCTCGTTCGACTCGGTCTGCGCGGCGGCCAGCTTCTCGGCGGTCTTGCGGGCGGCGGCGATCTCCTTCGGTTCCTCCGCGGCCGGGTCGAGGGCGGGCGGGGCCGGGACCGTCCACATCCACTCACGGAGCTTGTCGCGTTCGTGGGTGAGTTCGCGGATGTCGGTCTCGGCGTACTCGAACTCCGGGGACCAGAACAGGGCGTCGAAAGGACACACCTCGATGCAGATACCGCAGTACATGCACAGGGAGAAGTCGATGGCGAAGCGGTCGAGGACGTTACGGCTGCGCTCACGGCCGCCGGGGGCGGCGGCCGGGACCGTCTCCTTGTGGGAGTCGATGTAGATGCACCAGTCGGGGCACTCACGGGCGCACAGCATGCAGACCGTGCAGTTCTCCTCGAACAGGCCGATCACGCCGCGGGTGCGGGGCGGGAGGTCGGGCAGGGTGTCCGGGTACTGCTCGGTGACCGTCTTCTTCGTCATCGTGCGGAGGGTGACGGCCAGGCCCTTGGCCAGCCCGGAGCCCGGGATGGGAGCCATCAGGAGATCACCACCTTGACGATGCCGGTGAGGGCGATCTGGGCGAGGGAGAGGGGGACCAGGAGGGTCCAGGAGAACTTCTGGAGCTGGTCCTCGCGCAGGCGGGGATAGGTGACGCGGAGCCAGATGACGACGAAGGCGAGGACGGCCGTCTTCAGCAGGGTCCACACCCAGCCGAGGCCGTCGGCGCCCCAGGGTCCGTGCCAGCCGCCCAGGAAGAGGACGGTGGTCAGGCCGCACAGGACGACGATTCCGGCGTACTCGGCGAGGAGGAAGAGGGCGAAGCGCAGACCGGTGTACTCGGTGTACGCGCCGAAGATGATCTCCGAGTCGGCGACCGGCATGTCGAAGGGCGGGCGCTGGAGTTCGGCCAGGCCGGCGATGAAGAAGACGAACGCGCCGGTGAGCTGCCAGGGAAGCCACCACCAGTGGAAGGCGTCCACGATGCCGGGGAGGGAGACCGTGCCGGCCGCCATCGCGACCGAGGCGGCGGCGAGCAGCATCGGGAGTTCGTAGGCGAGCAGTTGGGCGGCCGTGCGCAGGCCGCCGAGGAGGGAGAACTTGTTGGCGGAGGCCCAGCCGGCCATGAGGGAGCCGAGGACGCCCACGCCCATCACGGCGAGCACGAAGAAGATGCCCGCGTCGACGACCTGTCCGACGGCGCCCTCGCCCGGACCGATCGGGATGGCGAGGAGGACCAGGAGGTACGGCAGGAGGGCCACGGCGGGGGCGAGCTGGAAGACCCGGCGGTCCGCGCCCGCCGGGACCACGTCCTCCTTCTGCGCGAACTTCACTCCGTCGGCGACGAGTTGGGCCCAGCCGTGGAAGCCACCGGCGTACATCGGGCCGAGGCGGCCCTGCATGTGGGCCATCACCTTGTGCTCGGTCTGACCGACGATCAGGGGGAAGGTGAGGAAGACGCCGAAGACGACGAGGAGTCGCAGGGCGACATCCAGCACGTCGTTCACTGCGGGCCTCCTTGGGGGTCGGTGGGGGCGCCGGGGGTGGGCTTGTCGGGAGTGCGCGTATCGGGGGCGGGAGTGTCCGGGGTGCCCGTATCGGGAGTGCCCGTGTCGGGGTTGGGGTCGCCGGGGGCTCGGTCGTCGTCCGGTGTGGGCTCTTCGGGAGCGGACGCGTCCGACGGGGGCGCTTGCTCCGACTCGGGTTCCGGGGCCGGGTGCGAGTCCGGGGCCGGCTTCGACTCCGGGGCGGGCGCGGACTCCGGCGCCGGCGTCGGCTTCGCGGCGGGCGCGGCCTTCGACGTCGGCGTCGGCTTGGTCGCGGACCCCTGGGCCGGGGCCGGGTCTGCCTCCGGCTTCAGGCCACGCTCTGCCGCCGATTCCGGGCCGCGCTCCACCTCCGGCCTCAGGCCGCGCTCCGTCTCCGGCGCGGGCTCCGCCTCCGGTTCCTCGAAAGCGGGACGGGCGTGATGCCACGGGGCATCCGGGCTGCGGGAGCCGGTGACCGGCCGCCGAGAGGGCGTCGCCGGGGTCCGTTCCGGAGCCTGTTCGGAGGCCTGTTCCGGGGCTGGGGCCGTGTGGGTCTCGGCTCGCTGGGACGCGGAACCTCCGGTGGCCGTGCGCGCACGGCGCGGTCCCGCGGGACGCGCAGGACTCGCGGGACGCGCCGCATCGGGCGTGCCCTCGGAAGCCGAAGCCGCCGTCGCCTCCGTCGGCCCAGCCACCTCCGAAGCCTTCGAAGCCTCCGTCGGCCCAGCCACCTCCGAAGCTGCCGCAGCTTCCGTGGCCTCCGTCGTCCGTGCCACCTCCGAAGCCGTCGAGCCTTCCGTCGCCTCCGTCGCCCCCGAGCGCTGTGACGCGGACCCGCCCGTGGCGGTCCGTGTCCGTCGGGCGGTGCCCGGCGTCGGCGCGTCCACCGGCGTCTCCGCACCACCAGCGGCCGGGCTCGCCGCCGCCTGGCCGGCCGAGCCCTCCGATGCCGTGCGGGCGCGGCGTACCGGGCGTTCGCCGGTGGGGCGGCCCGCGGCGCGGGCCGGGCGGGCCGGGGCAGGGGGGAGCTGGCCCTTGAGGGGGCCCCATTCGTTCGGGTCGGGGACGCCGGGGGGAAGCATCTGACGGCGCTTGGGGCCGCCGTGCTCCGACTCACCGGGTTCCTTCGCGCCGGGCCAGGCCTTGGCGACCCGAGCCGCCAGGACGAAGTCCTTGCGCAGCGGATGCCCCTCGAAGCCCTCCGGGAGGAGGAGATGGTCCAGTGCCGGGTGGCCCTCGAAGGCGATGCCGAACATCTCGTGGGTCTCGCGCTCGTGCCAGGCCGCGCCCGCGTACACGTCCACGGCGGACGGCAGGGCCGGGGACTCGTGCGGGACGGTCGTACGCACCAGCAGCCGGCGCACCGGGGACAGCGCGGCCACGTGGGCCGAGACCCGGAAGCCGGTGCCCGGTTCGTCGACGGCGCTCAGCCAGTCGAAGTAGGTGCAGCCCAGTTCGTCGCGGGCGACGCGCAGCGCGGCGGTCCAGGACGCCGGCGGTACGTCGACCGTCAGGACCTCGTACGACTCCTCGGCGGTCGCCTCCGCGCCGAAGAGTCGGTCGGCGGGGGCGGGCAGCCAGCCCACTGTGGTCATCGGTCCTCCCCCTCCGGGGACGAGGCCTCCGGGGACGCGACCTCCGGGGACGAAGCCTCCTGAGACGCGACCTCCGGGGACGAAGCCTCCTGAGACGCGACCTCCGGGGATGAAGCCTCCTGAGACGCGGCCTCCGAGGACGGAGTCGCCGAAGACGAGGCCGCAGGGGACGGAGTCGGCGGCGGCTGCACCAGTCCGCTCTGGAGCGCGGCCGCGGAGGGCCGTGCGGTCCCGTAGCGCTCGGCCAGCGACTCGCGCGCGATCTTCTCCTGGAGCTTCAGGATTCCCTGGAGCAGGGCCTCGGGGCGGGGCGGGCAGCCGGGAACGTAGACGTCCACCGGGATGATCTGGTCGACGCCCTTCGTCACGGAGTAGGAGTCCCAGTACGGGCCGCCGCAGTTGGAGCAGGCGCCGAAGGAGATGACGTACTTCGGCTCGGGCATCTGCTCGTACAGCCGCTTCACGGCCGGCGCCATCTTGTCCGTGACCGTGCCGGAGACCACCATCAGGTCGGCCTGACGCGGGCCCGGCGCGAAGGGGATGACGCCGAGCCGGATGAAGTCGTGGCGGGCCATCGACGCGGCGATGAACTCGATCGCGCAGCAGGCGAGGCCGAAGTTGAAGACCCAGAGCGAGTAGCGGCGGCCCCAGTTCAGGACCACCTTCATCGGCTCGGGAGCCAGCCGGGCGAGGGCGCCCAGCCGCTTCGGCTCGGGGAGCGGCACGGGCTCGGCGGGCGAGGGGGTCACGTCCATGCGAGGACGCCCTTCTTGTATGCGTACAGCAGGCCCACGGCCAGGAAGCCGAGGAAGATGAACATCTCCACCAGCGTCGTGGCGCCGTAACCATGGTCGGCGAAGACCGTCGCCCAGGGGAAGAGGAAGATCGAGTCGACGGCGAAGACGACGTACAGGAACGCGTAGACGTAGTAGCGGACCTGGGTGTGGGCCCAGCCCTCGCCGACGGGGTCGACACCGCACTCGTACGTCATCAGCTTCTCGGGGGTCGGGACCACCGGGCGCAGCAGACGGCCCGCCCCGAAGGCCACGGCGACGAACAGCACGCCCACGACGGCGAGCAGCCCGACGACCGAATAGGACTGGAAGTAGTCCGCCGCGACGACGACGGTCGGGTCGTGCAACGTGTCCCGCAACGTCTCCGGCAACGTCCGCCCTCGCTCCCTGACCCTGTTACCTTCGTGAACCCTGTGTTCGACGATGTGTACGCACGGGAGTCTAGGCCCTGATAAAGAGCCGGTAAGCAGCCCGTCACACCTCGGGATCCGGGAGTGGGGTTTTCCCCCGTCCGTCGCGGTGGCGGACCTCATGGCGTTGTGGCGCGCCGCGCGGCACGCTAGCCCGTATGACCGCAGCCACGCCCTCCCCGGGCAGAGACGTGACCCGGCAGGACACCGAGGGCTCCGAGCGCTCCGAGATCTCCGAGGGCTCCGCCGACGGTGCCGGCCTCCTGCCCCCGGCCCGCCCCGCCTACGACCCGCAGACGTGGAAGGAGATCGCGTATCTGCTGGCGAACCTGCCGATGGCGGTGTTCGGCTTCACGTATGTGATGACGGCGCTGTTCGTCAGCGGCCTGCTCACCTTCACCGTGATCGGGCTGCCGCTGCTGGCGCTCGGGCTGATGGGGTCGCGGCTGCTGGGCCGGTTCGAGCGGGGCCGGGCGCGGGCGCTGCTCGGGCTGCGGATCGACGAGCCGAGCCCGTTGCCGCTGGAGCGGACGGCGGGGTTCTTCGCGCGGTTGTGGATGACGCTGAAGGATCCGGTGGGCTGGCGCGCGGCGCTGTACGACCTGATACGGCTGCCCTGGGGCGTCCTCACCTTCGCCATCACGCTGACCTCGCTGTTCGTGCTGTGGCCGGTGCTGCCGTATCTGGCGCGCGGGCTCAGCAACGCGGACCGGGCGATGGTGCGCGCCCTGCTGTCGCCCTCCGACGAGCTGGAGCGGCGGATCGCCGAGCTGGAGTCGGACCGGGGGGTCGTGGTGGACACGGCGGCGGCCGACCTGCGGCGGATCGAGCGCGATCTGCACGACGGCGCCCAGGCCCGGCTGGTCAATCTGGCGATGGGGCTCGGTCTGGCCAAGGAGAAGCTGCTGGAGGGCCAGGCCGACGAACACGTGGCGGCGATGGTCGAGGAGGCGCACGGCGAGGTGAAGCTCGCGCTTCAGGAGTTGCGCGACCTGGCCCGGGGCATCCACCCGGCCGTCCTCACCGACCGCGGTCTCGACGCCGCCCTGTCCTCGGTCGCCTCGCGCTGCACGGTGCCGGTGAAGGTGACGGCCGAGCTGGGGTCCAGACCGGCCGCGGCCATCGAGGGCATCGCCTACTTCACCGTCTCGGAACTGCTCCAGAACGTCAGCAAGCACAGCGGGGCGCGGACGGCCTCCGTCGACGTGTGGCGGGCGGAGGACCGGCTGATGCTCCAGGTGTGGGACGACGGCCGCGGGGGCGCGCGGCTGGACGGCGGCAGCGGTATGCGCGGTCTGGCCGACCGCCTCGGCGCCGTCGACGGCCTGTTCGTCGTCGACTCGCCGCCGGGCGGTCCGACCACGGTGACGGCGGAACTGCCGTGGCGGGAGCGGTCGCAGGTGGACCGGCGGGGCGAGGGCGGTCGAGGGGCACGGCTGGGGTAGGGAAAACCCCCCGTCCAAGACGCCGACGACCTCCATGGTCCGCTGACCTGCGGTCGAGCAGGGTGGAGGTACGACAGGCGACCCGCCGACGAGCAGAATGGACGACACCGATGGCCAGCGAGTACGGGCAGGGCAGCGAGTACGGACAGGGCTACGGGCAGGACTACCGGCAGATGTACGGGCACGGGGAGCGGCGCCACCGGGTGCCGGCCGGGCTGCGGGCGCCGTTCGAGGCGCGCAGTTGGCGTGAGTTCGCGTACATCCTGCTGAGCCTGCCGATCAGCATCCTGCTGTTCACGTACGCCGTCACGATGATCTCGGTCGGCGCGGGGCTGCTGGTGACCTTCATCGGCATCCCGGTGCTGGCGGCGGGGCTGGCCGGCTGCCGTGGTCTCGGGGCGCTGGAGCGGGCGCGGGCCCGCGGGCTGCTGGGCCTGGAGGTGGGCGACCCCGAGCCGCTGCGGACGCGCGGACACGGCGCGTGGGCCTGGATGACCGCCCTCATGAAGAGCGGCACGTCGTGGCGGCAGCTGCTGTACGCGGTGATCCACTTCCCCTGGGCGGTGTTCTCGTTCTGTGTCGCGGTGACGTTCTGGACGTACGGGTGGGCGACGCTGACGTACCCGCTGTGGTTCTGGGTCTTCCCGATGTACGGCGGTCAGGGCGGTCTCCAGCTGTACGGCGACGAGCAGCACCGGATCTACCTGGACAACCCGTTCGAGATCACCGTCACGGCGCTGGTCGGCCTGTTGTTCACGCTGGCCACGCCGTGGATCGTCCGGGCGCTGACGCAGGTGGACCGGCTGCTGGTGCACGGACTGCTGGGGCCGTCGCGGCTGGCGTCGCGGGTGGTGGAGCTGGAGTCGGACCGGGGGGTCGTGGTCGACACGGCGGCGGCCGACCTCCGGCGCATCGAACGGGATCTGCACGACGGGGCGCAGGCCCGGCTGGTGGCGCTGGCCATGGACCTCGGGCTGGCGAAGGAGAAGCTGACGGAGGATCCGCGGGAGGCGGCGCGGATGGTGGACAACGCGCACGGTGAGGTGAAGACGGCCCTTCAGGAGCTGCGCGACCTGGCCCGGGGCATCCACCCCGCCGTCCTCACCGACCGCGGGCTCGACGCCGCCCTGTCCTCGGTCGCCTCGCGCTGCACGGTGCCCGTGCGGGTGGACGTGGACCTGACCGAGCGGCCGGCGCAGGCGATCGAGGGGATCGCGTACTTCACCGTCTCCGAGCTGCTCCAGAACATCAGCAAGCACAGCGGGGCGCGGGCGGCCTCGGTCGACGTGTGGCGGGTGGAGGACCGGCTGATGCTCCAGGTCGTGGACGACGGCGTGGGCGGGGCGGACGCGTCCGGGGGGTCGGGTCTCGCGGGGCTGGCCGGCCGGCTCGACGCGGTGGACGGGATCCTGCTGGTGGACTCGCCGGCCGGAGGACCGACGCGGGTGACGGCGGAGCTGCCCTGGCGTGGCTGACCCGCCCGTCCATTTCCCCTCACCGTCCCCCTTCTCCAGCCTGCCCCCCTCCGGTCGGCCGAGGGGGAGCGGGGCCGAGAGGACGAGAGGACGAAACCCGGCGTGTCGCGCACGTGTTCCCGTCGCCCGGGCGCGGGCGGCTCCGAATGCTGGAATGCTGGACGTGTCGAAGCGGGCGGGTACCCGGTGGGGGTACGGCGCCCGCCCGGACGCGTCCGGGACGCGGGGCTGTGGGGGGCCGAAGATCGTGGAGGACAGGGTGCGGGTGGTCATCGCCGAGGATTCGGTGCTGCTGCGGGAGGGGCTGACCCGGTTGCTGACCGACCGCGGGCACGAGGTCGTCGCCGGGGTCGGGGACGCGGACGCCCTGGTCAAGACCATCACGGAGCTGGACGCGGCGGGCGAGCTCCCGGACGTCGTGGTGGCGGACGTACGGATGCCGCCTACGCACACCGACGAGGGGGTGCGGGCCGCGGTCCAGCTGCGCAAGACGCATCCCGGACTCGGGGTGCTGGTGCTGTCGCAGTACGTGGAGGAGCGCTACGCCACCGAACTGCTGGCCGGTTCCAGCCGCGGTGTCGGCTATCTGCTCAAGGACCGGGTGGCCGAGGTGCGCGAGTTCGTGGACGCGGTGGTGCGGGTGGCCCGGGGAGGTACGGCGCTCGACCCCGAGGTGGTCGCTCAGCTGCTCGGACGCAGTCGCAAGCAGGACGTGCTCGCGGGGCTCACCCCCCGGGAGCGGGAGGTGCTGGGTCTGATGGCCGAGGGCCGGACGAACTCGGCGATCGCCCGGCAGCTGGTGGTGAGCGACGGCGCGGTGGAGAAGCACGTCAGCAACATCTTCCTGAAGCTCGGGCTGTCTCCGAGCGACGGAGACCACCGGCGCGTCCTCGCGGTCCTCACCTATCTGAATTCATGACCGGCCGAGCGTCCGGTCGGCCATCAGGCCGACCGTCCGGCCGATCACCGACCCGTTCGGCCGACTGTCGAATTCATGATCTTGGTCATCCGAGTTCATGATCCGAATTCACGAACCGACGGCTGTCCGAATGCGCGATCGGACGGCACCGGCGCCGAAACCGATTCATTCGAAGGGCGGAACCGGGCAGAACCGCAGAGCAATCGCCGTGCGTCTTCAGGGCGAGTACCGGGGGGCGAGACAAGCGTGCCGGTCCGGGCCGTCGAAAGCCTGTCACCTCTTGGCGTAGAAGCGCCACGAAGCGGTGATCGTCGTGCGAATGACCCGGGGATGGCGCCCCTTGCGGACGTAGGGTTGATGTTGGGAAGGCCTTCGAGAAGGCCGCTCCCAGACAGCCGCCTCGAGGGAGGTCCAGTTCAGTGACCAGCCAGGTCAGCAGCGCAGCGGAACAGGCCGACGGAGCCGTCGTAGGAGAGCAGCGCAAACCGGGCGGGGCGAAGGACGTACAACGCCTCGACCGGGTGATCATCAGGTTCGCGGGGGACTCCGGTGACGGAATGCAGCTCACCGGGGACCGCTTCACCTCGGAGACGGCGTCGTTCGGGAACGACCTGTCGACCCTGCCGAACTTCCCCGCCGAGATCAGGGCCCCCGCCGGCACCCTTCCCGGTGTCTCTTCCTTTCAGCTGCATTTCGCCGACCACGACATCCTCACGCCCGGCGACGCGCCCAATGTCCTGGTCGCGATGAACCCGGCGGCGCTGAAGGCGAACATCGGGGATGTGCCACGCGGCGCGGAGATCATCGTCAATACGGACGAGTTCACCAAGCGGGCGATGCAGAAGGTGGGGTACGACGTCTCGCCGCTGGAGGACGGTTCGCTGGACGGCTACCAGCTCCACCCGGTGCCGCTGACGACGCTGACGGTCCAGGCGCTGAAGGATTTCGACCTCACCCGTAAGGAGGCCGAGCGCAGCAAGAACATGTTCGCGCTGGG
>NZ_JBHWCC010000063.1:0-52105 GCF_042735715.1 Streptomyces sp. NPDC059582 | reverse complement strand
TTCTTGGTCCAGATGGCGTTGCGGTAGGCCGTGGTGGCCGACTTCAGGTCGACGGTCGCGGTCTTGGTTCCGTCGACGTAGATGACGGCCTGTCCAGAGGTGGCGGCCCGCGAGACGATCCAGGCCACCGAGCGGCCGGTGAACGTCCAGCTCATCGACGCGTTCTTCGCCGAGCTGCTCAGCGAGGCGCCGCCGAGGTAGCTGGTGGACCTCTTCTTGGTCCAGGTGCCGGTCTTGGTGGCGGAGGTCTCCTGGAGGATGACCGGGGTGGCTGTGGTGGTCGTGGTGGCGGTGTTGCCGGCCTGGTCGTAGGCCGTCATCGACCAGGTGGTGGCGGTGCCGGAGTCCGAGGTGAGTGCGGCGGTGCAGGTGATGGGGCCGTAGGTGTGCGCGGACGGCGCCGTCAGGCGCACCTCCTTCAGCGCTGCGGCATCGGTGGCCTTCCAGCCCAGGGTGACGGGAACGGCGGTGGTGTTGACGGTGCCGGTTCTCAGTGTCACCGAGGGCTTGGTGGTGAAGGCGGGTGCGGTGGCGTCGGCGACGACGGTGGCGTTGCGGGTCACCGCGGTGCGGCCCGAGATGTGTACCGCTCGTACGGCGACGGTGTGGGTGCCCGCGGGCAGGGTCAGCGACGCGGTGCTGGCGGTGGGGCCGGGGGTGGCTGCGACCTTGCCGTCGACGATCACTTCGTAGCGCTTGACGAGTGATGTGGGCGAGGTGATGGCCCAGTTTACTGTGAGCGGGCCCTTCGTGTAGGCGGTGGTGCCGGAGATTCCTGCCTGGCCGAAGGCCTTGAGGGCGAGTCCGGTGACGGGGCCGCCGGCGAGCGTACGGATGCCGGGCAGGGACGCGTAGAGCTTGCTGCCGGGGCACTCGGTGGCGTAGCCGTCGCGGTGGCCGGAGAGCCGATAGAAGCTGGCTGTCTGCCCGAGCTTGAACTTGCCGTTGTCCAGGCCTGCCGTCAGATTCACTGTGCCCGCGGGGTCGTGGCCGTACTGCCCCAGCTTTCAGGCGGACAGGCGTGCCACGGAGGCTTTGGCGGCGGCGGACGCGTCGAGGGATGAGTACTCACCCAGGACCGCGATGCCGGCGGTGTTGGTGTTGAAGCCCGGGTTGTGCGCGCCGATCACCGGCCGGTCCACGCCTCCCTTGCGCCCCTCGAAGATCGTTCCGCACTTGTCGATGAGGAAGTTGTACGCGATGTCCTTCCAGCCGTTCGACTTGATGTGATAAGTGCGGATTGCGCGGACCAACGCGGCGGAGTCCGCGCAGGAGTACGTGTTGGCGTCCACGGTGTGGTGGACGAAGACCGCCTTGATCTCGCTGCCGTACTCGGCTGCTTCGTGGTTCATCGACTCGTCGGCGCCCCACTGGGCGCGGGTGGTGATCGGCGGCTTGGGCGCGTTCGACACCGGGGCGGGCGGCAGGGTGGAAGTGGGGGAGCCGCTCGGTGTCGCAGTCGGGGAGACGGTGGCCGTGGCCGGCGGGTCGCTGGGGGAGGGCGTGCCGGGTGACGGGGTCGGCTCGTCCACCGGAGCGTCGGTGCTCGTGGCGGCGTCCGTCGGCTCGCTCGTCTCATCGCCGGGTGTTGCCGTGGGCGCGTCGGTCGCGTACGCGACTGGATCGGCGTCGGATGCGGCACGGCCCGCGCCGGGGTCCACCATCTCCAGCCGCATCCCTGCCGGAAGCGGTGAGCCCTGCCCGTCCACGCGGGCCTGCACGCCGTCGGACGGCCCGACCCAGGCCGGTTCGGTGGCGCCACGCCGGCTCTCTTCCGCCGGGGCACCGTGCCCGCCGGGGTCCAGGGTGATCCACGATCCCCACGCGCCTGTGCGGGCGCTGCGGACGCGCACCTGCACGGTGCCGGGTATCTGGACGGACGGCTTGGTCCATGACAGACCGATGAGGCTGAACGCATCGGTGTCGTGCTGGGGAACCTCGGCGCGGTCGCCCTTGGCCGTTACCGCCGCGGTGTGCACGGTGGTATGGACCGGTCCGGTCACCTGTGTGGCGCTTTTGTCGTCTTGCTCGCCGTCAGTTCCATTGACTCCCTGGAACACGACGACGCCGGTCACCGCTGCCACTACCACGGCTGCGGTCCCCACATACGTCTCTTCATGCTTTTCGACGCCCCCTTTGTCAATTCTGGCATCGCGCATCGGGAGCATTCCTCAACCGATGCGTGCCGGAGTAATGGAAGCACGGCAGCGGGAGAAAAACGCAAATCAGCGATAGTGAATCCCTGTCCTTTATGATGCACTATCGCCGCTTCACGTAACGAACATCAGGAAATTGAACCCCCTCCGCGATTGTCGCGTTCTTGACCTGTTCGGAAGGCTCGGCACTTGGGCTATTGTGCCGAAACGGTCCACCGACTACGTCGGCGGACCGTCACGAAACTTCGAGGCTAAATTTTGCTACAGCTCACACCACTCTCCGATCCCTTCGACCGTTCCCGCTCGGACGAAATTCTCCATAACATCCCATGCGCGATCGACTCCCATGACGAAGTCACCTGTGAAGGTTCCTAGATCGTCCATGACCGGAACGTCGACTTCTCCCTCCGGGGAAACAGAGCCATCCCCAACAAGAAGGAAAACACTGTCCTCGGAGGTGAAGAGATGAATGACGGCATGATCACCCAGGAAGCTGAGAGTCAAATAGGGGTAAAGACCATCCGGCAAATTGACTTCCAGATGCCCCTGACCGCTGGCTCGCAGTTCCCTGAAGGCGCTCACAAGGTCACGCAGTTCCGAGCGCCTCTCGGTGGAATCGAAGCGTGCTGATTGCACCGATGTCATGGACCACGCAACGTCCATCTTTTACCTCCGAAACTTTTATGGCCGAGGCCACGGCTTGGGGTCCTGAGCGTTTCAGATACCGAGCAGCACCCTCGTGGCCCAGGTCACCCGCTGCGGAGCGTCTCGGTTCAGGGCGGCGCCGTGCGGGTGGATACGACAACGGAACCTTTCAGCGTCTAAGCAAACGCAGAAAGTGGCGGAGTTTCGCCGGAGGTGGTGCGCGCGATTATGCATTCGGCAAGTTCTGCTCACGCGTCACCACTGTGCGTCCTCCGTGGGGTGGAAAAACTGCGTCGGGGCGTATACTTCGAGGACATTACGGAGCCTGGGCATCTGCTTGGCAGTGGATTGGTGATCGATGACCGCTCATGACTTGGGTCCCCTCGAACTCGTTGCAGATGAGTGGATCATCGGCGATCCGACCGCCCGTAAGAGTAGGTACTTCAAGCTTCAGGAGCAGGGACTGAGTTACTGGGTCCAAGGGACCCAGACTCAGGTAATCCCCTGGTCGCGGTTCATGAATCTCGTCCTCTCGGTCCAACCCACCAGGCTAGGTAACTCCCGCGCGATGGTGATTCTCTCAGCCATTTCCATGGCGAGCGGCGGAGCCAGGGCGGCCTTTCTCGGGGCTACCCTTAGGAATCCATACGAGGACTGGAGTGCGGATTTCACGCATGCCGCCAGGAAGTTCGGAAGGCGGGATATCTGTAAGGCCGAGGAATTCCTCAAGCAGACCGTTGAATTCGGGCGGGCGGAAAAGCTTGGCGATCCACGATGGGTGTCCCAGGCGGTTGAGAAGATCGCAAACCTCGCAGTAGGATCTCGAGAGATGAAGGCTGCCATCGGGGAGATTGTAAGGAGTTAAGTCTGATGGCGACGGCCCGCCGGTTCCTTTCGGGCGGGCCGTCCCCTCCTTCGATACAGTCGCGGCCACCTCCGTGCTCCACGCAACTCCCTCTCTGGAGAGTGGCGTCAAGTAGGCAGCACAGCCTGCGATGCAGGATTCCCCGGAAGAGACATTCAGGAGTACAACGCGTGTTCAAGGATCCGCGCCCGTCCACCCGCCGATGGGCCGCAAAGCATCCCGTCGTCACAGGGGTCGTCGTGGGGGCACTCTTCTACATCATCCAGGTCCCGGCGACCAGAGACCCCGTCGGCACCCTGCCGTTCGCAGGGGTCATAGGCGGCATCTTCTGGCTTACGGCTCTGAGCGAGCGCCGCAGGCGCAGGTCTGCCGACCGGAGACAGCAGTCCTGACGCCGTGAGCGGGGTGGGGCAGTGCACTCGCACGGCCCCACCCCTGGGGGATGCCGGAGGAGCGGGGCCGATGAAGTCAGCTGGCAGTCAGCTTCTCCCGGCGCCGCGGACACCGGCACCTGGCTGGAGACCGCCTACACCGACACCAGGCTGGTGACCCGGATCGGATCGGATCGGTACACGTCGCCTGGCCCGAGGCGGTCACTCTCGCCTCGGGCCGGGCGACGTCGTCCTCGACCCTGCCCACCCTGATCGTCACCATGTGCTGGCATGCCATGCTCGGCGAGGGCTGTAGAACCCTGGTGATGACGGGCACCGGATACGGCACCGCGCTCGCCTGCCGCGGGCCCGCTCGCGCTGGTACCGTCGCTCGTATGGACCAGAACGGACAGGTGCCGCCCTTCGAACCGGAGGAGTTCGCGCGCGTGGAGGCTGCCGCCAACATCGTCGGCAAGTCCCCCGCGGACTTCGTTCGTGACGCGGCGCTCGCTGCCGCTGACGACCCGTTCGTGAAGGCGCTAGGACGGGCCCGCGACCGCGTCCCGCAGCTCGCCGAGGTCTTCGCGACCCTGGACACGCCCGCCGCCGACACCAGCACGGCCTCGTGGCCTGACCCTGCTCCGCTGGGCAGCCGCGACTTGCACGGCAGCCAGCACGGTCACGCCGCGTGACCCGGTTCCTCGTCCCGCAAGAACTTCTGCAGATCGCGCAGACCCTCCCGGGCGACCCGGACTGTCTCGACCTGGGCGTACTGGACGCCGTCTGCGCCCGGGTCCGGGCCCACTACATGGGCCGCGACGTGTACAGCAGCGACTGGCTCAAAGCCGCGGCCATGCTGGAGACCGTCGCGCTGCACGAGCCACTCGAAGCGAAGAACGGTCTTTGCCTGGCTGGTCGCCGAGACGTTCCTCAGCGCCAACGGCCAGAGCCTGCACTACGAGCCGGAAGAAGCCCTCGCACTCGTCATGCGGGCTAAGCACAAGGGTGCCCGCGTTCAGGAGATTGCCGCCCAGCTGCGTGCCTGGTCCACAACCTGACAATCCCGGCTTAGAGGTCCTAACAGAAGCTGTTGATCATGTGACTTTCAGCTTCAGTGGTCGTTGGTCTGGTCGTGGGGAAACGACAGTCGCGGCCATGGATCGTGTCGGATGAACTGTGGTCGCTCATCGAGCCGTTGCTGCCCGAGCCGGGGCCGAAGCTGGTCGAGGGCAGGCCGCGGGTCCCGGACCGGCAGGCCTTGTGCGGGATCCTGTTCGTGCTGCATACCGGCATCCAGTGGGAGTACCTGCCCCAGGAGCTGGGCTTCGGCTCGGGCATGACCTGCTGGCGGCGCCTGGCCGCGTGGAACGAGGCCGGTGTGTGGGACGAACTGCACCTGGTGCTGCTGAAGCAGCTGCGGGCCGCGAACAAGCTGGACTGGTCGCGGGCGGTGATCGACTCCTCGCATGTGCGGGCCGCTCGGAGGGGCCCAAAAGCGGACCCAGCCCGGTCGACCGCGCGCGGCCGGGCAGCAAGCACCACGTCGTCACCGACGCCCAGGGCATCCCGCTCGCGGTGTCGTTGACCGGCGGAAACCGCAACGACGTCACGCAGTTACTGCCACGCGCCGCCTGGCACGCCCATGTGGCCACTGGTGACGAGGCCGGCATGAGGGCAGTGTCCCGTCAGATGGCACAACTTCGTGAGGCAATGAGGGCGGAGGTCCGAGAGGCCGCTGCGCGGCGACGCGAGGCCGCAGCACGCCGATTGAGCGCCATCGTGCGCGAAACGGATCTTGCGATCGAGCGCGACAAGAGCAGCGGCCTTTCACCGAGCGAGGCCAAGCTTGTTCGTAGGCGAGCGGACCTCCGGGCGGAGACGGTCCAACTGCGCGAAAAGATGCACGAGCTGATTGGTTTGAGGCGCAATTATCTGGAAGCGGGCGACTCTGCGGAGGCCGAGAGCGTACAGATACAGTTGAGCCAGGTGCGGAAGGCCTTCAAGGCGGCACGGACGGAACTGGTTCAGTTGCCCGCCGAGCCTACCGAGGAGGACCGGAATGCCGCCCAGGTCCTCCAGCAGCATCGCCAAGTGCTGCAGGAGCGAGACGCAGACGTCGCGCACCAGCAGATTGTGCGGAAGGTTGTGAGTGGCGGGCTTCCCACTCTGGGCAAGGGGCGATAGCTGACGCAGTGGGACTGGTCCCAGGTGGTGGTGCGGATCTTGCGGCCCCGTTGGACACGCCGAGGGTTCAGGACCGTCGACTCCGACAGGGCAGCCTTGCCGATATAGATCCGGCCCCGGCCGTGCGCCCGCTGAGCGGCGTTCTCCGCAGCGTCCTCGGAAGCGGCGTACTGCTTCAGGCCCTGTGTGGTGCCGTCACGGTCGGAGTAGTAGGCCTGCATCTCCCGCCAGTAGCTCTGGTAGACCGTGAGCGCGGTCTTCTTCGCCTCGGCCTGCGGATCCGCCGGCGCCGACGACGTGGGAGCGGCCGAAGCAGTGAAACGGCGGGGGCGGTCGACTGCGTCGAAGCGGCGTCGTCCCCGCTACTGCTGCAGCCAGCCACGGTCGCGCAGAGCGCGGCCAGAGCAACGAAGGGCGTGCGAGTGCGAAGCGCGGCCCCCCGGTACCAGGCCGGTGTTGGATGGTCTGGTCACGTTCCCTCTCCGTCATGACGGTGTGCGGTACACGTGTGCAACCGTAAGGCTCCGCATTGCCCCTCAACTCCCCCAGACCCTCTGGGTGTTCACCTCAACACCCTCGCCGACCCCTGCTGCGCAGTCCGCGGCGTACCGCGTGCGCACCAAGGAGCGGTAGCCGCCAGTGCTGCGCAACCGGCGCCCGGCCGACCGCGCAGCACCGTCGAGGCAGGCAGTGAACCGCACAAGCAGTGGCCCTGTGGACACGGTCTGCGCTATCGGCTGCGCAAGCACTGCGCAGCGCTGTGACCTGCATGGTCGGGCTTGTTGGCCAGCTCCAGCATGTCCGCGACCGCACCTTCGGTGAAGACGCCTCGAAGATCCGCACCCGGCACCTGCCCCGCATCATGGCCGGCTCGCGCAACCTCGCCATCGGCGACCACCGCCAAGAGGGCCGCACCAACATCGCCGCCGCCCTCCGCCACACCAGCCGCGATCCCCAGCGGCCCCTCACCGCCCTCGGACTGACCTGACAAACCCAGACGCAAGATCACTTCGCAAAGACCCTGGGGCTGGGGCCATGTACGGCTGATGGGGTGGTGCGCCCGCGAGCGCTTCCATCAGGTCGCCGGATGATCTTGCCGCGGCTCGATGCCGCCGGACAGACCTTCGGGGGCGCCGGTCAGACCCTCGGCCGCGTCCTCTGCGCCGCCGCGCGGGTGTCAGCAGGTCGAACCGGCCGGCAATCCTCGGGGCCGCGGCGCGCGCAGCCGCGGCCCCGCTGCCCGTACGGTCAGCGCGGACACGGCCCTGCAGCTCCTCAGGGAAGCGCACGGTGAGCTGGACGCCGGCCCCAGGTCGTTCGCGGCCGTCCTGGACGTCTTCGGCATATGGGCCCCGACCGCGGCGTTCACCGCTGCCGGGGCCCATATGCCCTCTGCCACCCTGCAGTTCGCAGCCCTGGCCGAACAGACCGCAGCCCGCCTTGTCCGTGGCCGCGGGCAAGGAGCTGTCGCCGGCGCAGTGCGTGTTGTACGCGGGCGTTGCCGGGTTCTGCGCTAGAAGGTCAGGTTCCAGGCGTCGATCTTGCCTGTGTCGGAGGCGGCGTTGTCGTTGACACGCAGCTTCCAGGTGCCGTTCGCGACCTCCGAGGAGGCGTTTACGGTGTAGGTCTGGGCGATGTTGTCGGCGCTGCCGCCGGCGTGGTTGTGCAGCGTGTAGACGGTGCCGTCCGGCGCCACCAGGTCGACCTTCAGATCACCGATGTAGGTGTGCTTGATGTCCACACCCACCTTGAGGGTGGCCGGGGCGTTGCCGGTCACGCCGGTTATGGCGATCGGGCTCTCCACGGTCGCGTTGTCGTTGATGGCGAAGTCCACGAGGTTCTCGAAGTACTTACCGGGCGGCGGGGTGGTCCCGACGGCCTTGAGGGCGTCGACTTGGCCTTCGCCGAAGAACGAATTGTTGGCCGTCGTGCCCGTGCAACGGCTGTCCGAGGGGCAGGCGATGTCGTTGGCCTGGGCGGCCAGCTTGGCGCGGATCTGCGCCGGGGTGATGCCCGGGTTGGCGCTGGCGATGAGTGCCGCCACGCCGACCACGTGCGGGGTGGCCATCGAGGTGCCGCTCTTGCTGCCGTAGCCGCCGCCGGGGACGGTGGAGTACACGTTGCTGCCCGGCGCCGCGACGTCGATGACGCCCTGCCCGTAGTTGGAGAACGAGGCCTTGGTGACACCCGTGCCGTTGGCCGCGACCGTGACCACGCCCGGCAGCTCGGTCGGGATGTCGAGGCAGGCGTTGGTGATCGTGCGGGTGACCGGCGTCGAGTCGTTCGGGCTCGCGGAGTCGGTCGTCTTGTGGGCGAGGTCGTAGTTCTCGTTGCCAGCGGCGGCGATCTGGAGGGAGCCCTTGCCCTCGGCGTACTCCTGGGCGCGCTTGACGCCCTCGATGATGGCGGCCTGGTCGATGTTGTCCGGGCAGTTGAACTGCCACGGGTCCGTGTAGTAGCTGTTATTGGTGACCTTGAAGCCGTGGTCACCGGCCCAGACGAAGCCGCAGATGGTGTTCTCGGCGAAGAAGAAGGAGTTGCCCGGCTCAGCGACCCGGACCGCGGAGATCCTTACCCCGGGGGCCACGCCGACGACGCCCTTGCCGTTCTTGGCCGCGGCGATGGTGCCCGCTACGTGGGTGCCGTGCGTGTCGACGTCCCGCCAGGCGCCGACACGGGTGTCGGGCTTGCCGTAGGCGCAGGAGACTGAGTCGGCCGCGTTGAAGTTGGGCGCCAGGTCCTGGTGCTGGTCGTCCACACCGGTGTCCAGGATGCCGACTGTGACGGAGGCGGAGCCCGGGTTCACGGCCCAGGCCTGGTCGGCCTTGATCTGGCTCATGTCGGCCCGGGCCGGTTCTCCGGACGGGGTCGAGGCCTGGGCCGGATTGGCCGGTAGCGCCGGGTTGTAGGCGTCGGCCGGGACGTCCGAGGTGCGCGTGGCGCCGACCTGCTGCACGCCGGCGACGCCGCGCATGGTGGCGGCGAATCCGCTGGACGCCGAGTGGGCGACGATCACGCCGATGGCGTCGAAGTTCGAGAAGACGGTGCCGCCGTTGGCAGCGATCGCGGAGCGGACCGCCGAACTGTCACCGGGTGCGGTGATCACGAGGTAGGCACGCGTGCCGGCCACCCAGGTCGCACTCTGGGAAGCCGGCACGGCAGCCGGAGCGTGGGCCTTGGCGGCCGGCGCGGGGGAGGGGTCGACGGGGAGCGTGCCCGCGAGGGCGCCCTGGGCGCCGAACGCGAGGGCGGCACCGAGCGTGGCCGCCAGGACCAGCGTGCGTCTAGTCCGGCTGGATATGTGGGGTATCAAAGCGTCCTCCGGAGACGGCCCGGCCGTGCTGAGGGCACCGGCGGGGCCGTACGAAACGAGTGGTGGATGCAAGATGTCAGGCGCGTGCTCCTGTACGGAAGTACCTTTCCGTGCAGGGGCGTTATGGGGGAATGGCTGAAAAGGACGTACTCCGGGCATCGGGGGGTCGGGATCCACCGGGAGCTCGGCGACGTCGAGCGGTATGTGAAAGACCAGATCAAAAAGCCCCGCCCGGACCTCGCCGCACGCCTGGAACGCGAGGTGAAAGCCCGCTGGCAGCCCCAGATCCGGGCCTAGGCCCGCAAGAAGGCAGCGACCACTGGCGGCATCGTCATCGATACCCGAGCCCGCCTCGGCTACATCGGCACCACCGACCAGGACCGCATCCGCCACCTCACCGTCGCCCTCCCGCCGCAGTACGCTGCCCGCCTCTTCGACGCCCAGCAGGCCGGCGCCAGCGACCAGGAACTGCGGGAGATCGCCGCCGAAGCACTCAAAGAGGTCTACTTCCAGGACAACGGCCGCCGCGCCAGCAGCCTGGAGGAGGTGCGTTTCACGGACGTGGAGCACCTCGAGTTCGAGCTGTAGCTGGGCTCTGGACAGCAGGCGGGCTGGGCCAACTGGTCCGGTCCCGCCGCCGTACCCGATGCACGGCGACGAGCGCCTGGTTGACGAAGCCTTGTACGAATGCCGCGGTCTCGGGCACGTGACGTTCTTCGTCCGCGTCTCGCTTTGTCACCAGTACTCCAGCTCAAAGCAGTGTGCTCCGTGGGCGAGTTCAAGGTCTTCGACGGCGACTGGACGACTGAGGGCGCCGTCCCGGCCGCCGTGGCGTAGGTGCTGCTGCAGACGCTGTGCATACCCGGCGCCCGCCGCGGCTGTCCTGTCGGGTTTGCGCCGGGCTGACCTTCAGAACGGGGGGTCGTCGCTCCAAGCGGTGGTGGCCGAGGCCTGTGGCGGACGATGCTTGTCCTGGTGAAGGACGGCCACGGCCTCTTCGATACGGCCGAGGTCAATGAGGTACCCGGCCAGGTCGTGGCTGTTTGCGGGAACGTGGGCGTGGGGGCGCAGGACGGCGACGGCCTCCTCGGTGCGTCCGGCACCGGCCAGCAGCACGGCAATGTGTGATGCCGCGTAACCAGGTGGCGCCCTCGGGATGGGAGCGGGCCTGTGCGATCGCTTCATCGACGCCGTCGCGGGCGGCGATCAGCGACAGCCGTATCCAGTACAGCTCCCAGTCCTCCTCGCCCCCGCGGGCGGCGGCGAGGGCGTCGAGGTGTGCCAGGCCGTCCTCGGGGCGGCCCTGGGCGAGGCACAGGTCGGACCGGAACCCGGAGTGGCACTCCGATGGAGGGATGGCAGCGCAACCGGCGGGAAGCCTGAGCTGTCTTGTGGTACGTGAGCCCCTACCTTCCTCGGCGCCGGAACGAACGTCGCGGCCTGCGCTTGTGGCACGTCTGGATCGTCCTGCCCTTGGCCTTCGCCAGCGCGATCTTTGTGGCCGCCGCAGTGTTCTACACGGCCTGGGACCTGCTCGGTGCCCGGGGTCTTGAGCCTGAGCGCCTGATCGACGCCAAGACGCTGTTCGATCTGGTGAAGCTGTCGTTCGGTGTGGTGGCCGGGGCGGGTGCCCTGGTTGCCTTGATCGTGGCTTACCGGCGTCAGCGGGTCGACGAGGACGGCGCTCTGCGGGAGGCCACCCGTCTGCACACCGAACGGTTCACGACCGCTGTCTCCCAGCTCGGCGAGGAATCCGCCGCGGTCCGTCTCGGCGGCGTACACGCCCTGGCCGGTCTTGCCGACGATGCCCCCACCCGCCCCTTGCGCCAGACCTGCATCGACGTCCTGTGCGCTTACCTCCGCCTGCCTTACATCGCGGAGGCTGACCTGACGGCGGGCGACACACAGGCCCGGCACGCTTACCTGGCCCTGCGGGAGGTCCGGCACACCGTCATCCGCCTCATCCGCGACCATCTCCGTCTGGACCCCACGCATCCGCAGTCCTGGCAGGGCCACGACTTTGACTTCACCGGCGTCACGTTTGACGGCGGAGACTTCTCCGGCTCGGTGTTCTCGGGGGGCACGGTCAGCTTCAGCGAGGCGACGTTCTCGGGCGGAACGGTTCGTTTCTCCGGGTTGACGTTCTCTGGCGGCAGGGTCGATTTCGGTAGGTCGACGTTCTCCGGTGGAACGGTTCGTTTCTCCGGGTTGACGTTCTCTGGCGGCAGGGTCGGTTTCGGCAGGTCGACGTTCTCCGGCGCAACGGTTCGTTTCTCGGGGTCGACGTTCTCCGGCGGCACCCTCGACTTCGGTAGGTCGACGTTCTCGGGCGGAACGGTCAGCCTCAATACGTCGACGTTCTCCGGCGGCATGGTCGGCTTCGCCGGGTCGGCGTTCTGCGGCGGCACGGTTCGCTTCTTCGGGTCGACGTTCTGTGGCGGCAGGGTCGACTTCCGCAGGTCGACGTTCTCCAGCGGCACGGTCCGCTTCGCCGGGTCGACGTTCTCCGGCGGCACCCTTGACTTCGGCAGGTCGACGTTCTCCGGCGGCACGGTCCGCTTCGTGAGGCCGGCGTTCACCGGCGGCACGGTCGACTTCAGACTGGCGACCGGCGAAGCGCCGTCCGGCCTGGTGCCGGCGAGCGGATCGACGTCGGCTGGGTTGTTCCTGCCTTCGGCCTGGCTCAGTTGATGATCATGCAGGGCGCGCACGGACGGCTGACGACGGTACGAGCCCGCAGCGCGTGCGTCGGGCGCATGACGCCCGACGGCCATGACGGCACAGCAGACCCGGCAGGCTCGCCGCCGGATCCTAGCTCGGTGTTGCGGGACAGCCGCGGTGCAGGCGGCTATGGGACATCGGCCCTTCTGGCTGAGCCGTTCCGATTCGTGCGCAGGACTTCGGGGTCGGCGCCGCAGGTGTGGGCTTGACGGTGGAGTCGGCCGCTTCGGGTGGGTGAGATGGGCGCAGTATTTGCACGGCCTCGGTGGTGTCCGCAGGGGGGCGCGACGTTGTCGCCGGCGCCCGCTGTGCGGGATCGGCCGTGAAGTTCCGGTGCACCCTTCCGTCCCACGGGATCGCTCTTTTCCTCAGGTCAGAGCCGGTGTTCGCTGCCGGAATGATCAGTGTTGCGAAGGTCCAGAGGCGGAATGCCTGGCGGTACTACGTGCGCGGAGTCGCGTTCGGGGACGGGCGTCGTCCCGTCGGCCAGGCATTGAAGGACGCTCAGGAGATGGCAGGGCTCCCGCCCGGGGTGTGGAGGGGGCGCGGGGTGGCCGCGCTCGGGCTCGCCGCCGGGCAGACGGTGACCGAGCGGCAGATGGAGTTGCTGTTCGGGGAAGGCCGGCACCCGGATGCCGACCGCATGGAGCGCGAGCTCCTGGACGACGGCGAGGATCCGGAGACGGCGCGGCTGGCGACCGGCGAGGGCCAGGTACGTGGTGTACCAGGCGGTCTGGGCCTGGACGAGATCGTGGGGGAAGGGGGTGGCGTCCATTCAGCGATTAGATCGCATGTTCGAATTTCTGGGCAAAGTGAGGCGCCCGAACTGCAAAGATTTTGGTTTCGGCCGATGCCCTCCGGCCATGGCGCCCCGGGGGGCCGGGAGTCAGGCCCTGGGAGCCGAGTGAGCGTTTAACTGATCGTTTCAGAATCAGGTTCTCGTAACTGCCGGAGCCTGTCAGCCGTCGAGTCGCTGGAGGACCTGCGCGAACTCATCGGTCTCAATCAGGCCGACGAGTACTTGGGTCATGTTGCTGATTCCGGCATAGCGGACGATGAGCCCGTCCGAGACCCAGAAGTAACGACCTCCCAGGGCATCCCCACTTGCCGCCCACCTCTTCATCACAAGCTGCTAGTGGGAAACGCGGTGCCCAGCAGCCGGTCGGGGGAATTCGGCTGCCGCCTGCGGCCGGATGAAATCCCGGCAGTCACCAGCCCTCGCAGCCCGCGGGGAAGCAGGCTTCTGGGGGGATCAGCGTGAGTCGGTGACGATCGTCGGCGTCGCTGCCTTGATGGTCTTCGCGAAGCACTGCCGCAGCACCGTCTCGGCCCAGGAGTGCTCGGTGTCGAAGCCGAGGACGAGGGCGGAGGGTGTCCTCAACGGCGAACGAATCGCGCAGGAACACCGGGTTGCGGGCGACCTCGACGGCGTCCCCGGCGGGCGCATATTCGTGCACCAGGTCACGGACGCGGGGTGCGGTGCCGACCTGACGGTCGACTTGACCGCGATGACGGACGGACCCGTGAGGCGGGGTGCGAGCTGGCGGAGTGGCGGTCAGTGCAATGAGATGAGAGGAGAAGGCCTGGTACCTGCGCGGCGCTGTGGCTTGCTGGCTTTGCTCACGGCTTTCGGGAGCAGGCACAGATTCCGTGAGGGTGCCTGTCAGGTTGACGAGGGCTCAGATTCGTCCCACTTCCATCCGACTTCGGGGAACTGTTCGAGCAGGACGGAGAACGAAGTCGCTTGGTGGATGGCGGACGACCAATCCTGTGCGGAAACGTCGAGCAGGGCCAGAGATGGGGGTTCCTGCCGAAAGTCGTAGGTGAGCATTTCGCGGCTTCCGTCTTCGCCGATGACGAGGCTCCCGGGGAAGCGTTCCTGGAAGCCGCCGAACTCGTTGACTTCGATGAGCTCTCCAATGGCATTGATCATCAGGAAGTCGTCCGCCGGAGGAACGAACCGAGCCATGCTCCCTTCTGTAGCCAGGAAGTGTCGGTAGTCCGCGGGAAATCGGACTCCGAAGCGGCGCTCGGCTTGCGCGATCTGATCGTCGTTCGAACTCATCAGGCCGTTCTATCAAGTCCGGTCACACCTGGTGACGGTGGCTGCCTTGAACTGCGGTAAGCAGGACTCGCTTTCAGAGGCGGGGTAGGTTCGCTCGTCCATACACCTGACATTTGATCATTTCGATGTGGTTGGCCCGGATCTCCAGGCGAGGAAACCGGCTGCGCATCCCGGGGAGCCTTGCGCCCCCGGTGGTATGACTGTCGTGCTGCGCAATGGGCCCTCGACCGGTCTGCGCAGCTGCCCCGGCGGGGCAGTGGCTGCGCAGACCGGCGTTCCGCGGGAGCGGCTTGCCATTCGGCTGCGCAGCGCGGTGGCCTGCATGCCCGGAGGCAGGTGGCGGGCGGTGATCGTCTGCCCTGTTTCGGCGGCGGGGCGGGCGGGTTCGAGGTTGCGGGGCTGGGGTCCGGTGGCCGGGGGAGCCGTCCGCGTCGGGGGTGATCAGGAGCTGTGTCGCCCGGGGGTGGGTGTGCTGTTGCTGGCTGGAGTGCCGGTGGCGGGTCGATTCCACCGCGGATGCGGCGGTGTCGTGGTCGGGGCCGGCGTCGGCCCTGTCGGTGTGCGCCGTAAGGTGCCGCGCGACCGGCGGTGTGCGCTGCAAGGTGCCGCGGTCCGGGGCGGGTTGCGGGGGTTGGTGTGAATCCCCTTGCGCAATGGTCAAGGATCGTTGACCATTGTTGGCATGGCTACCGATGATCTTCCTGAGACGTTTCACGTCACCACGGACGAGCAGCTGCGCGCCGTTTCCAGTCTCACGCGCCACCGGATCATGGCGGTGCTCCGCTTCGAGCCGGCGACGATCACGCAGATCGCCGAGCGGGTGGGTCTTGCGAAGGGGAGTTCCAGCTATCACGTGCGGCTGCTGGAGCGGGCCGGTCTGGTGAGGGTGGTGCGGACGCGGAAGGTGCGGGGTGTCACGGAGCGGTACTACGCGATGGCCGCGCGGTCGGTCGAGCTGCCGGATCCGGGTGAGGGGGGGCCGGATGTGCTGATGCGGCATGCGGTGGCGGATCTGGAGGCGGCGCCGGCGGGCGGTGCACGGCATGTGCGGATGGCGCATCTGCGGCTCACCGGGGAGCAGTTCGCGCAGCTGGGGGCGCGGCTGGAGGCGCTGGCGGAGGAGTACCGGGAGCTGTCCGATCCGTCGCTGCCGGACGCGTCACTCGTCTTCGCACTGTTTCACCCGGCATCGCGCCGGCAGGCCGAGGGGGGCACCAAGTGATCTCGGACGCTGGGAAGTTGCCGGCCGGGTTCGGACGGCTGTGGACCGCGCAGACGGTGTCCTCGTTCGGTGACGGGGTCTCGCATGCCGCGCTGCCGCTGATCGCGTTGACGTTGACGCGGGATCCGATGGCGCTCGCTGTCGTCACGGCGGCGGGGACGCTGCCGTGGCTGCTGTTCGGGGTGCTCGGCGGTGCGCTGGTGGACCGCTGGGACCGCCGGCGCACGATGTGGGCCGCGGACACGGCGCGTGCGGTGCTGCTCGTGATACCGGCGGCGGCTGCCGCGCTGGATGTGCTGAGCATTGCGCTGCTCGCGGCCGTCGCCTTCCTGCTGGGTCTGGGCGGGCTGTTCTTCGACACGGCCGCCACGGCCTTCCTGCCGGATCTGCTGCGCCGTGATCCCGCGCTCCTGGAGCGCGCCAACTCCCGCCTGCGCGGCGCCCAGACCGCCATGTCCGGTTTCGCGGGGCCGCCTGCGGGCAGTGCGCTGCTCGCGCTGGGGCGGGCGGTTCCGCTGCTGGCCGACGCGGTGTCGTTCCTGTTGTCCGCGCTGCTCGTGCGGACGTTGCCCGCCCTGCCCCGGCCCGTGCCGGAGGTCCGCGAGTCGCTGCTTCGGCAGGCTCGGGCCGGCGCGTCGTACGTGTTCCGGGACCGGGTGCTGCTCGGGCTGGCGCTCCGCCCGGCGGTCGGGAATATCGCCTTCCTTGCGGTGGAGACGGTCCTGGCCCTCTTCGCGCACGACCGCCTGGGCATCGGCACCTACGGTTTCGGCCTGCTCCTCACGGCGGAGGCCGCCGGTGGCCTGCTCGGCGCGGGTATCGCCTCCCGCCTTGGCCGGCGGCTCGGCACCGGCACCGCGCTGACCTGCACGGCCGCCGCCGAAGGGTTTGCCGTCCTGGGCCTGGCCGCTGCCCCGAACCCGTACGTGGCCGGGCTGGCGCTGGCCGTCTGCGGGGCCGGCATGGGCGCCACGATGGTGCTCGCGCCCTCCCTGCGGCAGGCGATCGTCCCGGCCCACCTGATGGGCCGGGTCGCCTCCACCTCCCGCATGCTGGCCATGTGCGCCGCCCCCGTCGGGGCGTTCCTCGGCGGCTGGCTGGCCACCGCCTACGACATCCGCACCCCGCTGTGCGCCGCCGCCGGCCTCCTCCTGGCGATGACGGCCGTCACGGCATCCATGACCGGCAACCGCCGGGTCGAAGCGGCGCTGCGGGCCGCCTCGGCCGCCGCCTCGGCCGCCGCCTCGGCCGCCGCCTCGGCCGCCGCCTCGGCCGGCGGCCCGGATCACCCGGCATCCAAGGATCCCGCCCAGGAGAGTGCACCCGACCTGGTGTGACGCCCTGCCGCGAAAGGGCCGCAGCAGGTCGGGTGGCAGGCCCCCGCGGGGGCGCGGTGAGCGACCGGGCGGCCGGGCGCGCCGGCCTCCGGCCGGCCTGGTGCGACACGTCGGGAGGTGACGTCACCCGAGCTCGGCGAACGGGACTGTCCCCGGGAGATCGAGCGCCTCGCCGGCCGTGTCGGCGTGGAGGCGTCCGACGGAGGATGGCTCTTGCTCCGGGCGGACCCGGGCGAGCCGACACCGCTGCGGCGCCGTGTGAACGCGCTTGTTCGGGCACTGCGCAGCTGTCACTTGGAGGGCGATGGCTGCATGGAGGAGGAGCGGCCTGTGGTGCGGCTGGCCGGAGCTTCGGTGCTGAGGCCGGGGGTGATGTCCGCCGGGGTGGAGGAAGGCTACGAGGGCGTGTGCGCCCGGATCGGTGTGCAGGCCGGCGCAGGGCTGGGCGCTGTGGAACACCCGGAGCGGCGGGGGAGTGCAGGTGACCTGGTGGTGTCCGCCGTCGGGACGGCGAAGGGCCTGTTGCGGAACTGCTCACGTGGGGAGGGCAGTCGATCCGGTGTCACCGCTGCCGTCCCGGATCGCCCTCGTGTGTCACGGCTGGAGCGGGCTCATGACGTTCTCGCCTCGGGAGGTCGGCCGTAGGGGGCTTGGCGGGCAGTCACTGTCACAGGCTCCGGTTCCTCGGTCATCGCCGGGTCCGGATGAGGGTGGCGGCGAGGTGTAGCGGCCTGGTGGGAACGCGAACACCAAGCACTTGCTGCGTTCGCCGGCCAGGTCCCCCAGGCCTCGCCGAAGTCGACCTCCGCGTCCATGCCGGGCTGGTTGTGGCGGATCACGAATCCCGCCGCCGGTGTCGCCCTTCCGCCTCGGCGATCTCCTGCCGACGCTGGTGCACGTAGTCCCACACCGTCGAGTAGGGGATGTCGGCACCGGCCTCCTGCTGAAGCCGGCTCAGGATCCTTTTCACGGTGTGCCGCTGCTTCGGCGGAGTATCCAGGTCGTCGGGCAGCCACTGGTCCATCGTCTTCTTGAACGGCTCCAGCCTGGGCGAATGCCGTCGCGGCATCCGACGCGGAGCGGGCACGGCCGAACACAGTGTCTCGCGCACCAGCCGGCGGTGGACCCGGTACTTGCGCGCCAACGCCCGGACCGACAGCCCCTGCTGCCACGACTCCCGGCGGATCAGCAGGAACAGTTTCCTTCGAGGACGCCACCCGGCATCGCACGCTCACGGCGACCTACCGCGAGCGTCCCAGCCCAGGCTCCAAGGCGGGGCCAACTCAAGCCGGAACAACCCCCGAACGCTCCCGCGCGCCTCATCGGTGGGGCCAGATCAGGCCGGAAAAGCGGGGCCAGTTCAGACCGTTAATGCCATGGGACAAACTGACGCACATCAAGCCTGAACATTCGTCATCAGCGACCCTCACTGGATTCCACCGGAGCAGCAGAGTACCGACTGACGGCGACTCGACTCCCCCTGTCCAGCGGCCGGCTTCACCTTGGGCTGTTCGAAGGTCGCCCCCTGGCGGACCGGCCGACGATGCCGATCAGTCCAGGATCGATTACTTCAGGCCGCCCATGGTCCGCACCACCCGGAGCACCGGTTCCAGCGAGTCCACGATCGCCGTGGCGCCCGCCTCCCTCAGGCACTTCCTCTTGCGTTGATTACGCGCGTAGCCCAGGAACGGAACACCTGCTGCCTGAGCGGCGAGGAAGTCCGTGTCCGCATCACCGATCATCAGCGCGTCCTGGGCGGCCGCATCCATGGCGCGCAGGGCGCGGTTGAGGCAGTGCGGATCGGGCTTGAGGAGGTGAAGCTTCCGGGTGCGCCCGTAGACGTGCGGGGCGAAGCGGGAGAGCAGTCCGCGATTTTCCAGGTAACTCTTGGCCACCACGGGGGAGTTGTTCGCGGTGATGGCGAGGCGCGCACCCACTGCGGACCAGGTGTGCATCAAGGGGTCGGCGTAGGCGGTGGGCATGGCGGATTTCGCGGCCCGTAGCTCCTCCTGGGTGAGCTGCTCCTCCAGTTCCAGTGCGAGATCACTGCGGGGATGCCGACGGTCCACCGCGCGCAGAACCGCCTGCGGATCCAGGGACTCCCGCTCCCCGTCCGTCAACAGGCCGCGCAAGCCCTGCCCCTCCAACCAGTCCACCAGGCCGTACGCCACCTGTTCCGCCGGATACGACGCGAACAGCCCACAGATCGGCCCGTCGAAGTCCCAAAGGACGACCCGCGCACGCGCGGTCATCTCCTGAAGCTTCCCGATCTCAGTCTCTGCCTCTTCTGCCACCGAATCAGTGTGCGTCGTATCAGAAGTCACTAGGAGAGTGTCAGGTCCGAGGAGATGGTTTCCCAGAGGGCGCCGGGCGCCCGCATACTGCTCGCGGTCTGATCGACGCGACCACGTGTGGCACGATCTCTGGGAAGCGCCGGGTCCGTCGAGGACCCTTTTGGCTGTTCGGTGTTCCGGCCGTCTGTGTCCGACGTTTGCGGCCTTGGCGGACCCGGCCTGAGTGTTCTGTCCGCGGTGCGGCGTGATCAGCTGGGCCACATCGCGGACGGCAACGGGCAGAACGCCTGCAGCCTGGCGGAGGGGGCGCGTTGTCGCTGGTCGGCCCGGGTACCGGCCGGGGTGGGTGTGCCGGTGACGCTGTCGCCCAGTCGGCGCAGCTGTCGCCGCCTTGCACCGCACGCAAGAAGGTGTGCCGGGCGGTGTCTAGGCTTCGCCCATGCTGACTGGCGAAGACGGGTCGTATATGGCGGTCAGGCGGCTGGCGGCTGGAGTTGCTGTGGACCAGGCGCTCGATGTGGCGGATCCGGAGTCCTGGATCGGCTTTGACTTCGGGGTACGCGAACTGGCGTGGCAGCGGCCGGAGCTGTTCCACTCGAACGCGTCGCCGTCCGGGCGGCGGCTGAGCTGGGATCCGGTTGCGTCGCTGCCCGCCGTCACTTGGCGCGATAGGCCCGGTGACGCCGAACTCGCCCTCGCCCTCTGCAACCGTGACGGCCGGATCCGTGAGGCCGCGCTGGAGCATTCCGGGGAGCGGCCCGCGCTGCTTGCGCTGGTGGTCATCCGCTGTGCGGACTGGGTGGGGCCGGTACGCGAACGGGCCCGCGTGCTCCTGTCCGGGACGCCGGCGAACCTGCTGGCCGCGCACGCCGCGCTGATCCTGCGGATCGGCCGCCGCCCGCGGGGCGGCTTCGCCCAAGAGCTGCTGACCGGGACGCTGCGCGCGGGCCCTGCCGCGCAGGCCGAGGCGCTGCTCGACAGCGGCGACCGGGCCACGGCCCGCCTCGCGTACCGCATCGCCCTCGAGCGGCGGCTGCTCCCCGCAGCGCGGCTCGCTCAGACCGCCGCCCGCCACCGCGACGTGGTGGTGCAGGACCTGTGCGCCGAGGCGGCCGTGGCCGCCCTCGGCGAGGGCACCTTCGACGAGTTCAGGGAGGTCGTGGTGCCGCTGCTCGGGTCACGGCAGCCCCGGGTCAGGTCGGCGGGTGTGACCGCGCTGCGCCGGGCCGGGCGGCACGCGGACGCCGAGCCGTACCTCACCGACCGGTCCGCCACGGTACGGGCGTGCGCCCGCTGGGTGCTGCGGCAGGGCGGCACCGACCCGGCGCCGCTGTACCGCGCGCTGTGTGCCGATCCCTCGGTCCGGCCCGCCGCCGCAGTGGGCCTCGGGGAGTGCGGGGTGCCTGAGGACGCGGACCTGGTCCGGGCACTCCTCGCGCACCCGGTCCCCGGCGTGCGCGCCTGCGCTTTGGCGGGGCTGCGGGCGTTGGAGGCGGTACGCGTCGATGACGTACGACCGCTCCTGGACGACCCGTCGGCGGCGGTGGTCCGGCAGGCGACCGCCGCCCTGTTGCCGTGGGCCGACCGCGTACCGCAGGTGCTGCTGCGCGGGTTCCTGGCCGAGGGCCGTCCGCGCCACCAGCGGATCGCCGCGGTCCGGCTGCTGCGGGCCGTCGGGGTGAACACCTGGGTTGGCATGCGGCTTTGAGCTGATCCCCCGGACAGGTCCAGGACAGCCGCTCCTGGGGTGTCAGTACCTGCCGTTTCCCGGTGTGTTTTCCTGCACGACGGTGTACAGGCCTGGGCAGTGCAGAGTGGTGAGCGTGGGAGCGCAGGCATCCTGCCACCGTCGGTTCGGGGGAGCGGGAAGTGGACGCTCACCGTCGTCGGCGTCCCGCAGACGCCCGTACGGGGCGGGGACGGCACCTCATCCCCCCATCCCCAGCAGGGCAGGGGCCGGTCGGGAACGGTGCCGAGCTGGGCGAGAGGGGTGATCGGTTCAGGGCCGGCGGCACATTCGTGGCGCCGGTTGTCCCCGAGATCGAAGGTGTAGCCGAACGCCTGGCCCGGCGCCAGGACGGCGCCGACCGGTGTGGTGTCCGCGTCCGGTGGCTGGTGACGGCACGGTCACGTGTTCACCCCGTTCACGGATCCTGCTGCCGTCATGCGTCGCGGTCGCGGTCGCGGTCGCGGTCGCGGTCGCGGTGGCGGGGGTGGGTGGCGTGAGGCGGGGTGTGGTGTTCGGCAGGGTCTGTTCTGGTGTGGTGGGGGGTGTCAGGTGTTGTGGTGCTGTTGTTCGGGTTGGGGGTGGGCCGGGGTGCCGGGCGGGGTGTTGGGTGGGGCGCCGGCAGGGGTGCGGGTCGGGGTGTTGGGTGGGGTGTGGGGGGTGGGGTGGGGGAGGACGTGGTGCCAGAAGTGGGTGAGGGTGGTGGGGGAGAGCCAGGTGGGGTCTTGGCGTGCGAGGACTTCGAAGCCGATGGTGGCGGCGGTGATGGAGGTGGTGAGGTCGTGGTGGGTGGTGTCGTTGGTGAGGAGGTGGTGGGTGGCGGCTTGGGTGAGGTGGCGGTGTATGCATTCCTGCCATTCGGTGCGCAGTTCGAGGTTTGTGTGGTGGGGGGTTTCGCAGTTGAGGCGGTAGCCGGCGCGGGCGACGACGTCGTGGCGCAGTTGTGCGGCGAGGGCGTGGGTGGTGGCGATGAGCTGTTGCAGGGCGTCCATGTGGGGCTGCCGGGCGGTTGCCGCGCTGTTGCGCAGGAGGATCGCGGCGCTGGTTTCGACGGTCGAGGCGAGTTCGGCTTTGTTGGTGAAGTGGAAGTGCAGGGCGCCGGTGCTGACGCCTGCGCTGGCGCTGATCTCGGCGAGGCTGGCCCGGTCGTAGCCGTGCTGCTCGAACGCCTGGGCCGCGGAGTGGATGAGCGACCGGCGGGTATGGGCGGCACGTTCCTGTTTCATTGCCGGGGGCTCCTCGGGACGACTGGTTGCACCACACAACCCCAAAATATAAAACCAGGACGCTGGTTCTGTATCATCTAACCTGCTGTAGTCGCCCCTGACCACTGCGCGACGGTGACCGCGTGACGTGCCCTGCGCCGGAGTTGTAAACCGCCGTACCGGTATGTTTCCATGGGCGGGGTCGCCTCCGGGTGCGTGCTCCCCGGCCGTATCTCCGGGCCGTGCGGCCGGTCGGGTGCCGCCGGCGTGCCGGCGCGGCTCACGCGGGGGGCGGCGGGAGGGGGCGGGCTCCCGCGTCGCGTTCTCGTGCCGGTGGGCGTGCACTCCTCCCGCTCGCCGTTTCTGATGATGGAAACGCTACGTTGCATTCATTGAGTACACAACAGAGCTGTTGCGCATGATTGCTGTCATTGCAGCTAGTTGCCGAGAAATCGTTGCAATGGTCTTGAGTCTAATGCAACAGTCCGCACCCGGTTCGTTGCAATGGATTGAGGGTGAACGCTATGCGTGAGGTGCCGGGGAGTACCGGGAGGACCGGGAGTACGGCGCTGCCGGCAGGGGGTGTCCCGGGGCGGAGCGCGGGTCTGCGGCCGGGTGCCCTCCGCGGGCCGGGCGCCCCCCGCGGGGCGGGCGGTACTTCGGGCGCAGGATGGGGAGGTCCGGGACGTCCCGCACCGGCTGACGGCGACCTCCCGCCCGCGGCCGGCATCCCGCGCGCCGTCGTCAGTGCTGCCGTTGCTGCCGAAGGCCGGCCTGCCGGGGAGGCGCCTGCTGGTGGAACGGCCGCCCGGGAGGCGGCGGTCGGGGAGACGCCTGCCGTCGTCAGTGCCGCCGTCGTGTCCCGTGCCGCCGTCACCGCCGAAGGCCGGCCTGCCGGGGAGGCGCCTGCTGGTGGAACGCCCGCCCGGGAGACGGCGGTCGGGGGGACGCCTGCCGTCGTCAGTGCCGCCGTCGTGTCCCGTGCCGCCGTTGCTGCCGAAGGCCGGCCCGCCGGGGAGGCGCCTGCTGGTGGAACGCCCGCCCGGGAGACGGCGGTCGGGGAGACGCCTGCCGTCGTCAGTGCCGCCGCCGTGACCCGTGCCGCCGTTGCTGCCGCCGAAGCTCGGCCCGCCGGTGGAACGCCCGCCGGGAAGGCGCCTGGCGGGGAGACGTGCGCCGGGGGGACGCCCGCCGTCGTCAGTGCTGCCGTTGTGTCCTGTGCCGCCGCTGCTGCCGAAGGCCCGCCCGCCGAAGGCCCGCCCGCCGGGGGGACGCCTGCCGGGGGGACGCCTGCTCGGGGGACGGCCGCCGGGGGGACGCCTGTCCGGGAGACGCCTGCCGGGCGGACGTCCGCTCGGGGGACGGCTGTCGGGGGGACGCGTGCCGCTGTCAGTGCTGCCGCTGTGTCCCGTGCCGCCGTCGCTGCCGAAGCCCGGCCCGCCGGTGGAATGCCTGCCGGGGAGACGCTTGCCGGGGGGACGGCTGCCGGGGGGATGCCTGCCGGTGGAACGCCCGCCCGGGAGGTGCCTGCTGGGGGCATGCCTGCCGGGGAGGTGCCTGGTGGGGGGATGTGTGCCGGGGAGGCGCCTGGTGGGGGGATGTCTGGTGGGGGGTGGGGTGTGGTGCCGGTGGGTGTGTTGGTGGCCGGTGATTCGCCGCGGCTGGGCGGGGAGGATGTGCGGCATGTGCGGTTGCTCGCCGGGCTGGGGGAGGTGCCGGCGCCGATCGTGGTGCACCGGGCGACGATGCGTGTGGTGGACGGGATGCACCGGTTGCGGGCGGCGCAGTTGCGCGGTGACGCGGTGATCGCGGTGGAGTATTTCGAGGGCGGTGAGGAGGACGTGTTCGCGCTGTCGGTGCGGCTGAACACGGCCGGCGGTGGGCTGCCGCTGACGCGTGAGGACCGGATGGCCGCGGCGCGGCGCCTGCTGGCATGCCATCCGTCCTGGTCGGACCGGCGGATCGCCGCCGATGCCGGGCTGTCCGCGGGTTCCGTCGCCGCCGTGCGCCGCCGCCAGGCCGGCCAGGGTGACGGGCAGGGTGACGGGCAGGGTGACGGGCAGTTGGGGTTCCGGGTGGGCCGGGACGGGCGGGTGCGGCCGCTGCACGCGGCCGAGGGGCGGCTGCGGGCGAGCCGGGTGATCGCCGCCAATCCCCGTGCCTCGCTGCGGGAGATCGCCGGGCGGGCGGGTATCGCCGCCGCCACCGCGAAGGACGTACGTGACCGGATGCGCCGCGGACTGGACCCGGTGCCCCCCGCGGGCAGGACGGCCCCCCGCGGTACAGCCCCCGCCCCCGCCCCCGCCCCGGCCCCGGTCCCGGCCCCCGCCCCGGCCCCGGTCCCGGCCCCGGTCCCGGCCCCCGCCCCGGTTCCGGGCCCGGCCGTGGCCGCGGCGGGCCTGTCCGGTGTGCGCGGCGCACGGCGCACCTCCCTGCCGGGTGTCGGGCAGGCCCTGTCCGGCATGCGCAAGGACCCCTCGCTGCGCACGGACGCGGGCCGGATGCTGCTGCACCTGCTGTCCGCCCACGCCATCGGCGACGACGCCCGCTGGGCGCGCCTGGCGCGCGGCGTGCCCGAACACCGCAAGGACACACTGGCGCAGGCCGCACGCCAATGCGCCGAACTCTGGCTGCGGTTCGCCCACGCCCTCGAGACACCCCGCGGGTGAGCGGCGCCCGCACCGGCACCGCCGGCGTGCACGGCACACCCGACCCGACCCGACCCGACACGACCCGACCCGAGCGGGCCCGGCCCGGCCTGACCTGACCTGACCTGACACGGTCCGACCTGGTCCGAGCCGGCCCGGCTCGGTGCGCCCCGGCACGGCCCGGCCTGACCTGGCCTGTTGGTATGCGCTTCTTCGGGCGCCGGCGCCCCAGCGTTTCGGGGCTCCGCTGACGTACCGGGCGGTTCTGGCTTGACCGGTAGGACAAGACGGTTCAGGCCGGGGTCAGGGGGGCCTGCGCCTCGCATCGTGCGGCGTGATCGGACCGGGGATGACGTCGTTCTGGACTGGCAAGCGGGTACGTTTGCGCGGTGTCGAGCCCGGGGACCGAACGGTGTTCGGTCGCCGGGCCCTCGGCATCGCGCCGAAAGCCGTCCCGGTCGGGCCACGTCAGAGGAGCTGGAGCACCTCGGCCAGCGCGCCCGGACGCTGGTCGACGGGCAGCGGGTCGACCAGGTGGACCCGGCACCCCAGCGTGGCGGCGCCGGCGTCCGCAACAGGCTCGTCTCCCACCATGAGTGCATCGCCGGGTGCCACTGCGAGCCTGTCGCACGCCATCTGGAAGATCCGGGGATCGGGCTTGTTCACCCCGCGCTCGAAGGAGAGGAAGTAGGCGTCCACGAGGGCATCGACACCGTGGTCGCGCAAGACAGGGCGTATGTCCCAGCCGATGTTGCTGACGACAGCGACCGGGATGCCTCGCGCGCGCAGGGCGCGGAGGGTTTCCCCGGTGTCGGGATAAGGCAGCCATGCCCCGGACACCTGGGAACGTTCATACAGGGCCTGGGCCAGGTCGGCCGCAGGCAGCTGCGCTTCCCGGGCAAGGGCTGTGAAGGCAGCCCGGTGCCGTTCGGCGGTCAGATCGCGCTCCCGCCACAGTGCCTCCAGGCGGGGCGGCACTGTGCGCGGAGGAACCCCTCCGGGCTGAGCCCCGAACTCCTCCAGCCGGCTGACGCACGCGTCGAGTTCACCCTCGGGCACGTCCAGACCGGCCTTCGCTGCCACCGTGCGCAGCCACTGCGCGGCCGATTCGATCCGGAAGAGGGTCCCGGAGAAATCGAACATCACACCCTTGATCATGCAGCCGATCCTGGCGGCGCCGGCGAGCCGGCCGCAAGCCCAGGACGGTCGAGATCGGCGACCCGGGCAGTCCACGTGGGGCCCAAACACCTTGCCGCAGGGGCGTGAATCACACCAGCACACGCCCCCTGCGGCCCGCCGCTGGGGCCAGAAACAACTCCAACTCCGTGCACTGGAGCCGAAACAAGTGCTCACAGACAGCCTGACCTGAACGCGGCCCGACGTGGCCCTCCGCGACGGGCCGGATTCGTTGCCCGTGCAGGCGGGTGTCCCGTCCGCCGCGCACCCCGGCCCCGGGCATGCCCGCGCCAGGCCCGGAGGGGCACCCGCCGCGCCGCCCTTGAGCGTGGCCGGGCGCACCGTGGAGCCCCTGCCGGCCCGTCGGAGGGTGACACTGCCCGGCCGCCCGGCCGCCCGGCCGCCCGGCCGCCCCGGCTGTCGTGCCGCAGGAGGCCCTCTTCGTGAAGTCCCTTGCGCGAGACGGCCGCTGCCCCCTCCGGGAAGCCCTGCGGGCGGGGCTCTTTTCGGTGCCGCGGCAGCGTGCCGCCCGGGCCCGGACGGAGGGCCAGCCCGCGCGCGGGCGGCCCCCTTTGGGCGGCCGCTGGCGGTCTGTCGCCGCGCCCCGGGAAGCCCTGCGGGCGAGGCCCCTTTTCGGTGCCGCGGCAGCCGCCGCCCGGGCCCGGGCGAACGGCCGGGCCCGCGGGCGGGCGGCCCCCTCCGGGCGGCCGGCCCTTCCGGGCGGGCTGTCGCCGGCCTGCCGTCGCGCCCCGGCCGCCGCGCCCCTGCCGCCGCGCTCCGGGAAGTCCTGCGGCGGGGCTCCTTCCCGGGGCGCGGCAGGCCTGTCGCCGGGGCCCGGGCGGCGGGCCTGCGGGTGCGCGGGCGGTGCGTGCGGGGGCGGTCGGCGGGTGGCCGGATCCGTTGTAAAGAAACCTGATTGCTGGTATTTTTTCGGCCGTGCGGAGGCACGACAGGGGGCCGGGTGCCCTGTTGGACCGGCCGGCGCGTCACGCCCGCACCCGAAGGAGACACCGCGACGCCCGGCCCTCGCGACGTGGGCTGCCGAGGAAACGGGGTTCGGATGATCACGCAAGAGGCGAGGACACGCAGCGAGGTGTTCGGGGAGGTGCAGCTCCTGCGCTGGCCCGCGCAGCGGGATCTGCGTGAGGAGTGCCGCTCGCGCGGAACGCCCCGGATCCTGGTGGTCGAAGCGGGTCTGGAGGCCCCGGTCTGCGACGACATCTACGAGGACTGGGTGCGTACTCCGGTCACCTCTCCCGATCTCAAGGCGCGTACCGACGCGCTGGTGCACCGCTACCGCCGCAACCGTGCGCCCCAGCTGGACGAGGACGGTGTGCTGCGTTTCGCGTCCCGGTCGGTGACGCTCTCGCCGATGCAGGCGGCGCTGCTGGCGCTGCTGGTGGCGCAGTTCGCCCAGGTCGTGCCGCGTGAGGCGCTTCGCTCCCGGCTCGGCCACGGGCAGGGATCGATGAGCCGTAACGCGCTCGACCTGCACATGATGCGTATCCGGCACCGGATCAACGCGCTGGGGCTGACGATCCGCACCGTGTGGGGCCGCGGCTACGTCCTGGACGCCGAGGCGGCCGCGGCGACGTCCTGACCCTTTTCGCCGGCCGCGGCGCACCGCCGTCCGGCCGTGTACCCGAGCGGCTCGTTGGACGCCTAGACGGAACTGATCGAGACGGGGGTCTCTGTGATGGTGAGTACCGGCGCCGAGAGCGCCACGACGGCCCTGCCGCAGCCCGCACCCCGGGCGGCGCGCACCACCCCGCCCCCGCAGCGCGGCCCGCACCGGGCGCGGCCCGAGCAGGTTTTGACCACGAGGGTGGGACTGCAGATCCCGGACGTGCTCTCCTTCGAGGAATGGGAACGGGCCGGACGCCAGCTGGCGGGCGTGGTGGACTCCTCCGCCTGGTGGCTGGGCGACTGGCTGACCTACGGCAAAGACCACTACGCCGACCGCTACCAGCACGGCATCCGCGGTGCCGGACTGCAGTACCAGACCCTGCGCAACTACGCCTGGGTGGCCCGCCGGTTCGACATGAGCAGGCGGCACGCGCGGCTGACCTTCCAGCACCACGCCGAGGTGGCCTCCCTGCCCGCCCAGGAGCAGGACCGGTGGCTGAGCAGGGCCGAGGAATCCTCGTGGACGACCAAGCAGCTGCGCACCGCGCTGCGCGAGGCCCGCGGCCCCGAGCCCGCGAAAGCCCCCGACGGCGCCGGACTGCGCCAGCTCGCCGTCCCGCGCGAGCGCTACGAACGCTGGCACCAGGCCGCCGAGCACAGCGGCGTCGCCATCGACGCCTGGGTGCTCGCCACCCTCGACTCGGCCGCCGAACTGGTCATCACCGCCGTCACCGTCACCGCACCCGCCGCCGTCACCGCGCCGCCCGCCGCCGTCGCACCGCCCGCACCCGCCGACCGGTCGCCCGCACCCGCCGACGGGCCGGCGCCCGCCACACCCTGACGCCACATCACCCACCCCCGCCCGACGCCGCATCACCCACCGCCCTGAGGCAACCCCGCACACCCCGCCCGCCCTCCCCGTACGGCGCGGGGCGTGGTGCGGGCGCGCCGTGGGCGCGCTGCGGACGGTGGACAGCGGACGGTGGACGGTGGTGGCGGGTGTGCCGGCACCGGTCGGGTGCCGGCACACCCGCGGTGCCGGTGCGGCCGCCCGGTCGGGGCGTGCCGCGTCGCAGCATGGGAGGCGAAGACCGTGCCAGGTAGGGCGTGGTCCTGCCGTGGCGTGCGAGGGGCAGGGGTGGCCCCGCCTTTTTCACGCGGCCGCTGGTACGGGACGGCTGGTGGGGTGGCTGGTGCGGGCTGTGAGGTGGCCGTGGAGGGTGAAGCCGGGGGCGGCTGCCTCCAGCCGTCCCAGTGGGATGTTGCCGGCCAGGAGGCGGCGGGCCGCCATGTGGTCGGCCGCCCGGTTGACGGACTCCACCGCGGTCAGTGCCCCGTTTCTGAACAGCAGGACGGAGAACGCGTCCGGGTCCTGGCCCAGGACGAGTTCGTCGTCGTGGCGGTGGCCCAGCCCCGCGATCTGCAGGGTCGTGGAGAACTGGGTGGACCACAGCCAGGGCAGGTCGTCGTACGTCCGGATGGTGCCGGTCAGCCGGTCGGCGACCAGCCGGGCGTGGCCGACGGCGTTCTGCACCGACTCGACGCGCAGCCGGGTCCCGGCACGCGGATGCGGGAAGAGCGCACAGTCACCGATGGCGGAGATGTGCGGATCGCTGGTCAGCAGCCAGGAATCGGTGACGATCCCGTCCTCGACCCGCAGTCCGGCCGCCTCGGCCGGTGCCGTGCACGGGGTGGCCCCCACACCGGCCAGCACCAGGTCGGCGGGCAGCCGGCGGCCGCCGGCCAGTTCCACCGCCGCCACCCGCCCCCCGCCCCCGTCGTGGAAGCGCACGATGTCCTGGCCGAAGAGGAGTCTGCTGCCGTGCGCCTCGTGCAGACGCGCGACATGTGCGGCCACCGGCGCCGAAGCGGTGCGGGCCAGGGGACGCCCGCGTGCTTCGAGGACCGTCACCTGGCATCCCGACTGCCGTGCCGCCGCCGCGAATTCGAGACCGACGAACCCGGCGCCGACGACGACCACCCGCCCAGCGCGGGCGAGTTGCGTCTTCAGTGCCGCCGCGTCGGCCAGGGTGCGCAGCGTGTGCACACCGCGCAGCCCGGCGCCGGGCACCGCCGGCGTCCTGGCCCGGGCCCCCGTCGCCATAACCAGATGGTCGTAGCCGTACACGCGCCCGTCACCGAGACGGACCCGGCGCGCGGCCCGCTCCAGCGCGACGACACTGCCCGTGACCCGCTCGATCGCACGGCGGGTGTAGAACGTCTCGGGCCGCAGCCACAGCTGCTCCTCGCCTACCTCACCCGTGAGGTAGGCCTTGGACAGCGGCGGCCGCTCGTACGCCAGGACGCCCTCGTCGCCGATGAGGGTGAGGGGACCCGCGTGGCCGCGCTCACGCAAGAACGCGGCGCTCTGGTAGCCGGCCTGCCCGGCCCCCACGATGACGATCCGGCCGCCCCGCTCCCGCCCGCCCGTCACAGCTGCTGCTCCGGAAGGCGCACGCGCAGACCGTCAAGGTCCTCGGTGACCTTGATCTGGCAGCTCAGGCGGCTGTCACGGGTGCGCGGACACGCCGTGAACTCCAGCATCATGTCCTCCTCGGAGTCCACCGCATCCAGCGCGGCGGGGGAGTCCGGGCCGACATAGACGTGACAGGTGGCGCACTGCACGTATCCGCCGCACTGGCCGGCGATGCCGTCGACGTCGTGCAAGAGCGCGCCACGCATGACGGTGGTGCCCACAGGAAGGTCGAGGGTTCGTTCGCTCTGGTCGGCGGCCACGTAGGTGATACGGGGCATGAGGTCTCCTCGGAGAGTTCGGCGAGCGTGCACAGGCACACGGGGCACGGCCCGGCCCCGGACATCCCGATCGTCACCGACCGCCTTAACTTCCCGGAAAACACGGTGATTTAACGCCCACGTCACGCCGGTACGGGCTCCACATGACGGACACGGCGCACCAGCGGGACGCGCCGGATCCGCGGGACGCCCCACGGATCCGCGGGACGCGGCGGATCCGCGGGGCGCGCCGGGCCATCACCCCCGCCGCTCCCATGGCCCCCAACTCCCATGGCCCCAACTCCCGTGGCCCCCAACTCTCCTGGCCCCCGGCTCCCATGACCGCCGGCTCCCGTCTTTGAGGACACTGCGCGCACCGGGGCGGTGCGCGGTCTGCGCCGGCCGCTCACAGGCCGCAGTCACCTTCACGCAGCAGTCCCGCGCGTGCTGCCGGCCGCCCGCCGGCCTGTGCAACGGGCGCCGGAACCCCGGCGTCGTGGAGGGCCATGTCAACAGGATCAAGATGCTCAAGCGGCAGATGTTCGGCCGCGCAGGCTTCGAACTCCTCCGCAAGCGCGTCCTCCTCGCTCAGTGATCGCATTGTCGGTGCCTGATGCGCAGATCCCCGCGAATCGACGAAGGGTGCAGCTCTTGCTGAGGGAGATCGTGCTTCACACCGCGAGTTGGTATCGGTGCCGGTCGGGGGCGGGGTAGACGCGCAGTCGTCCTCCACCTGCTCATCCCCGGGCTCGGTTCCGCGCCCGGCCCCGGCTGCTCGTTCCTCGGTGCCCCCGCAGCCGGGGGCACCGATGGATTCCACGGTGTGACCGCGCATAATCCGTTGCCTGGGCAGGTGGGGGCAGCCCACGATGCCCGGATGCGCTTCTCGATCAATATCCCGAACTTCGGCGACTTCGCCGACTCCCGTAACGTGGCAACCGTAGCGGCGGCGGCCGAGGAGTCCGGGTGGGACGGGCTCTTCGTCTGGGACCACGTCCATTACCGGGGGTACTCGGGGCGGCCCTTCGGGGACGCGTGGATGCTGCTGACGGCGGCCGCACTCGCGACGTCACGGATCCGGGTGGGGACGCTGCTCACTCCGGTAGCTCGTTATCGGCCGCAGCAACTCGCGCGGCAGGTGGCCACCTTGGACAACCTCAGCGGAGGCAGGGTCGTCTTCGCCGCGGGGCTGGGTGGGCCGGTCGAGGACGAGTACGGCAGCTTCGGCGACTCCACCGATCGGCGTGTGCTCGCCGAGCGACTGGACGAAGGGCTGGAGTTGTTGGGGCGGTTCTGGACGGGCGAGGCCGTCGACCATCACGGTCGGCACTACCAGGCGCGGAACGTGAGTCTGCAGCCCGCCACCGTGCAGCGGCCCCGGCCGCCGGTGTGGATCGGGGGATTCTGGCCGAACCGTCCGCCCATGCGACGGGCCGCGCGGTGGGACGGCGCGGTTCCTCTGTTCAAGAACGCCCTGCATGGATACCCGCCGGACCGCGAGGACGTGCGGGAGTTGATCACCTATGTGCGCGGTCATCGAGAAGGCGACACCCAGCGCCCCTTCGACCTCGTAGTCGGCGGCGCCACTCCGGCGGACTCTGCCAAGGCCAAGGATGTGATCGGCCCGCTGCGCGACGCGGGTGCCACCTGGTGGGACGAAAGGCAACTCGATCCCGGCCCCGATGTGGACTGCCTGGCTCCGGTGCTGCGGCGCATCGAGGCGGGGCCACCGGTACTCGATTAGGCGCCCCACACCAAGGCGCAGGTGCCGGCCTGCCAGGAGCCGGTGACAGAACTCAGGCACCTCTCCGCAGAAGAGCTACACCCAACTGGGCCCGTCCCGAAGAGCGGAAGCAATGGCGCACGAACCTCAACCGTCTTCGCACAGTGCTTGTCCCAGCGCCTCCCACCCTCGCGCTCTTCGATATCGAGCCATAACGCAGCGTTACTCGCCACAAGAAGTGGACCAGAGCCCGTTCTCGTGGACAGGGCCACCCCTGCGGGCTGGTGGCAGGCGAGCACGGCCTCACCTTCTACCGGGGTCCGGCTCCGCCTGCCGCACGCGTGAGCGAGCGTCGCCGTCAACCTGCCCGCCCTGCCGGCCCCGCCCGCCCCGGCTGCGCCGCCCGCCCCGCCCGCCGCGGCTGTGCCGGACGTCGCGCTCGTCCTCGGCGGGCGGGCGGTGTGCGGCTGGGTGAGGCGGCTGACGGGCGGTCATGTCCGCATGGGGCTTGGCACGTTGAATGCCCTGAGGTGTCTGTGCGGTCACAGCACCTCACGTGCTCGGGCACGGTCAGCCGAGTGGGTTCCAGTCGAACCAGCCTCGGGACGTGTCGTAGACGTTCGTGGGTTCGTCGCACGTCTGAGTTGTCGAGATCTGCAGGGCGACGGCGTCCGCGCGCGCCGCGTAGCCGTCCGCCGCGACCACCGAGAGCAGAACCGGCGTCAGCATGAGCACGGGAAGAACCCGTCCGCGGCGTCCGCGGCGTACACGGTGTAGGCGTGAGATGGCCAGGGCTGTCACGGACAGCACGAGGCCGGCCAGCAGGAGCCACCGGTTCACGCCCGCTTCCCGGTCGAGTCGTCCGGACAGCTCTGCAAGGTCATCGCAGAGGATGTACGTCTGCGGTCCGCCGAACAGCGACAGACAGCGTTCCAGTACTGCGGCCAGCACGATGAACACCCCCAGGGCCGGCAGCAGACTCGGCTCTCTCACCGGCGCCGGCGCCGGGGCCGGCCCCGCCCTGTCCTGGCGCGTGACTCCCATGGCCCCCCTGCCCTTCGACTGCCGGCGCAACATCCGGCCGGGCGCAGAGATTACCGCCCGTGCGAGCGGGGGTGCGGTTGCCCGAGTCGGTGAACGTGTGCGGTCAGAGCACTGGGCGGCGGCGGACCGGCGGCGGACACCGCATGGTCACCGCTTCCCTGATCTGCGGCCGCCTGGCTGTCCCTTGACGTAAATCTGCCCGTGGGAAACTCCCTCGGCTCACCGCGATCAGCGAAGCGGCCGGTGCGCGTCCGGACGGCGCACAGGGGGGAACCACGCATGAGACAGGCCCGCACGCAGGCGAACGCCGAGTCCGGGGCGGCGCGTGCCGGGCAGCTGTACCGGCTGGCGTATCTGCTCACCGCAGGCGACCCCCGCCTCGCCGAGGACCTGGTGCACGCAACCCTCGGCCGCCTGCACGGGCGGCGGGTGCGGGGGTGGCGGGCCGGCGATCCTGACAGGCACGCGCAGAGCGTCCTGACCCGCACCTGCCTCGCCCGCCGGCGCCCCGGCCCGGCCGCGCAGCCGGCCGACGCAGCGCCCGACGCGCCCGACGGCCCGGGCGCCGCCGGCACGCCGCTGCTGCAGGCGCTGGGGCGACTGCCCGCCGGCGAGCGGGCCGTGGCCGTTCTGATCTACGGGCAGCAGTGGTCCGTGAAGGACACCGCCGCCGCCCTGAAGATGCGCCCGGCCGACGTCCGCACACAGTGCGCGCGGGCTGTGGGCCGGCTGCGCGAGCTGCTCGGCGAAGACCCTGCCGAGCCCGGCGATCACGTCGAGCCCGGCGACCACGAGGACCACGGGGACCACGGGGACCACGAGGACCACGAGGACCACGGGGACCACGGCGACCACGGCGACCACGGCGACCACGGCGACCACGGCGACCACGGGGACCACGGGGACCACGGGGACCACGGGGACCACGGGGACCACGGGGACCACGGGGACCACGGGGACCACGGGGACCACGGGGACCACGGCGACCACGGCGACCACGGCGACCACGGGGACCATAGCGACCACGGGGACGACGGGGACCACAGCGACGACGGGGACCACGGGTTCGAAGGGTTCGAAAGGCGGCTCAGCCGCGCCCTGCATGAGATCGCCGCCGAGATAGGCGCCGGGCCGCCGGGGCTCGCCGCCGCGGGGGCGGCACGCGGACGCGTGCTGCTGCGGCGCACCGCCCTGGTGTCCGGGATCGCTGTCACCGGGCTGGTGGGGGCGCTGCTCGCGCCGTGGGCGGTCACCGCCGGCACCGCGCGGCACCCGGCCCCGGCACCGGCCGCGAACCCCACCTCCCGGGCCGACATGATCCGTACGCTCGAAAGCCTGCTGCCCGAAGGCGAGATCACCGACCGGCTCGGACGCGGGCTGGGCGAGGAGTTCGACCCGTACGCGCACGTCGTCTACGACGACGGCCGGGGACCGGCGGCCGTCAGCGTCGCTTTCGTCGCCTGGCTCGAACCGGGCGTTCAGGCCGAGCTGACCATCGGATGCCCCGGCAAGGACCCGCTCTGGTTCGACAGCTGCGTCGTCAGCCGGCTGCCCGACGGCTCACGGCTGCAGCTGTTCAAGGGATACGAGTATCCCGACCGGCGCACGGCCACCAGGCTGTGGTCGGCCTCCCTGCTCACCCCCGGCGGCCAGTACATCCGGGTCAGCGAGTGGAACTCCCCGGCCAACGACGGCTCTGCGCTCACCCGGGGTGAGCCGCCGCTGTCCGGCGAGGAGCTGAAGCACGTGGCCACGGCCCCGGCGTGGCGGCGGGTGGTGGGCGCCCTCCTCGAGGACCAGCGCCGGCGCACGCTCGTGCAGGAGCCGTGCCGGCTGCCCCCGCCGCCCGTGCAGAGGGTCCTGGACACCTTCGTGCGCCTGCTGCCCAAGGGCACCGAGGTCGTCGAGAAGGGCATCGACGGCGCGTACGCCGTCGTCGACGACGGCAAAGGCAAAAGCTACGTCCGCATCGACGTCCGGCACTGCACGGGTGTCGACGAGGACGTCAACACGCTCTACAACGGCTCCGAGCGGCTGCCCGACGGCACGATGATCGCCAGACGGCAGGGACCGGACGGCCGCGGCGTCACGGGACACCTGACGTGGACGGTCGACACCATGGGCGGCGGCGGTCTGCGCATCGTCATCAGCGCCTCCAACACGGCCGGCGAGGACGGTGCCGTCACCCGCCCGGCGCCCGCCCTGACGATGCAGCAGCTACGGGCGATCTCCCTCAGCCCGGCGTGGGACCCCTTGCGCTCATAGGCCCGCGCGGCCTGTGCGGGCCTCGGCACGCCGCAGGCCCGGCACTCACGCATGGTCGCGCCTGCGCACCGCTGCCGGCCCTCGACTCCCGCCGCCTGCAGCCGGGCCGGAAACCGATCTCAGCGGGTGGGGCGCCGCGGGGTGCTGGCCACCCCCGCCTGCCGGCCGCTGAGCGTGGCGTCCAGGGTCTCCTGGGCCGTGCGCATCGCCTCGGCGTACCTCGGCTCGGACATGCGCTGCCAGGCCGCATCCGGTGCGACGTGCTCGATGCGGCTCATCACCCACCAGATGTTGCCGAACGGGTCCCGCACCCTGCCCCCGCGATCCCCCCACGCACTGTCGGCAGCCTCGGTGACCACGCGTGCCCCGTGCGCGACAGCAGCAGCCATGGCGGCGTCCGCGTCCGGGACGTACACCCGCAGCAGGCAGGGCATCACCGGCCAGTCGGGCCGCCGGTCGAAGGCCAGCACGACCGTGTCGCCGACCCGGATCTCACCGTGACCGATGCTGCCGTCCTCGACCGGCACCCGGGCAAGCTCCTCGCCGCCGAACGCGGCGGTGATGAAATCGAGCAGTGCGCCGGTGTCGTCGGTGACCACCCACGGTGCAACGCTGGTGTAGCCCTCGGGTGCCGTCCGGCTCATCGCTGCCGTCCCCTTCCTGTGGTGCTTCGTGACGTGCCGACTGGTGCTTCGTGACGTGCCGACCCTAGGGATCATCTAGGACAGTTCCGGGCCTAGATACTCCCGGAATCAGCACGGCCCTCCGTCAGCGCCCTGGTCCCGGCCGCCTCTCTCTCCAGAACCTCGCACCGAGGAGGAGAACGGCTCACCGGTGGCGCCGGGAGCCGGAGTTGGACGGCTCGCCCTGTCACCCGCCGGCGCTGCCCGGGCGCGAGGTAGCGCCGGGCGGTGAACCGGGCCTCGACCGGGTTCGGCTGCCACCCGGCGGCAGGAACTCCGCCGCGCGACGGACACGGCGCCGGCTGCGGGCAGCCCCCGGCCCCGGCCTCCGCCTCCTCCCGCGCGCCACCACCCCAGCCGCGCCACCGGGTGCCCTGCCACCACCCCTGCCGCGCCCCCGCCTCTGCCCGTACCCGCGCCTGTTCCTGCGGGCCAGGGCGGACAGGGCGCAGGCGCCCGCCGCGGGCCCGTCATGGCGCTCTGTGCCTGCCACCCGCCGGGCGGCACAGCTCCTGCCACGCCACCGGGCCCCCGTCCCCGTCTCCGGCCGCAGGCCCTTCGGCCCCGTCCCCGGCCGCAAGCACCCCGGGCAAGGCCCCCCGGGCAAGGCCCTCGTTATCGGCGTCCCGGGCCTTCGTTATCGCCGGACGGGCCTTCGTTATCGCCGCGCCTGGCAGGCGAAGTAGATCCGATAACGGGCTGAAAGGGCCGGTCTTTAAGTTTTCTGTCAGACGCAAGGAAGCGCAGCTCAGAGGGATCTGAGCTCCACACAGACAGGAAACGAAGACAATGACGAAGAACCTGGGTGTCGCGGTGAAGTCGGTCTCCCTCACGCTGGTTTCCGCGGCGGCGATCCTCTCGGTGGTCGTCCCGGTGACGGCGCAGGTTTCCTCCCACTCGGTGACCGCGGCCGACGGTGTGGTCGTCGTGACGCCGGACGACCGCGGCGGCTGGTAGAAGAAAAGGCGCTCCGACGAAGGCCGTTACCGGCCCTGCACAGCACCCGGCACACCCGCTGCCACCCGCCACTTGCTCCCGCCGGCACAGCCGCGGCCACCCGCCGCCCGCTCCCGCCGGCGCAGCCGCTGCCGGCAGCGCACCCGCTGTCCTCAGGGCAGCCGCCCCTGCTCCGCCCGGTTCTTCCCGCAAGCAGCCGCAAGTCCGCGACGCAGTGACTGCCTCCGCCTCGCGACCCGGCCCGCGCCGCACCGGGTGTTCGAGAACCCTCTCCCCGCAAAAAGGGCCCTCGTCAGGCCGTTTCTTCCCCGACGGCAGGCGCTTGCCGTGCGGTCAAGGCTCATCACGCCACTACAGCGCCGCTGGGACACGCCGCCCGGTGACGTACGTCCAGCTGACGGGGACGGTGGTGTCGGCCGTGTTGAACAGGGCCTGGAACAGGCCGGGGGTCAGTTCGAGGTCCCCCGTCCCGCACCGCTCGCACACGTCTACGACGGTCGCCACAAGGCTCTTGCCGTCGGCAGGGTCGGTGATGCTCATCTGCTCACCGCAGTGGGCTGCCGCGTCCCAGTCGGCGGAGCTGATGCGCACGACGAAATCCGCACCGTTGTAGCGGCCGCCGCAGGCCACTTCCCCGTGGGTGAAATCGTTCTGCGTGGCCTGCCCCGTGTGTTCGGCGGGATCCGCTCGGGCTGATGTTGCCGGCAGCAGCGCGGCGCCGGGGCTCAGGAGCGCGGCTGCGGCGAAGGTGATGATCACGGTGCGCATGTGACTCTCCCGGCAAGGGCGACTACCGTGAGTGACTACTTTAGTGCTGTGTGCGGCTGGTCATCGGCAGGCGGGGTTCGGACGGGCGAGCCCGGTGCAGGCCGCCGGTGCACCCCGAGACGGCCTTCGAGCGCTCACAGGCCACCCGTTCTTGTGCGGCCCTTTGCCTCGGCCCCGCCAGGACGTGGCAGGTGCCTCCCGCACTGCCGGCGCAACGCTGCTGTGCGACGCCGGCACAGCCATCCCCTGACGGGCGTGAAAGCGGGCCGCGGTCAGTACCCAGAGCCGGAGACCGGCGACGCCGGCGCCGCGGCGTTCCTCCATGGCCCCGGGGGCCTGTTCCCCACCGACATTCCCACCCAGACGCTGGGCGGACTCCGCGAGGACCAGGGCCCGACGACGCTGATGGACACCGCCCTGCGCGAGTCGCTGACGGTGCTCCGGCTGTCCGGGATGCTGGAGACCCTCGACGCCCGCCTGGCCCAGGCCCACGGCGGAGAGCTCGGACACCTGGACTTCCCCCCAGGTCCTGTGTCAGGACGAAATCACCCGCCGTGAGACCGCCGCCTCCCAACGCCGCCTGCACCGCGCCAAGTCCGAGCAGCAGGCCACCTTGGAGGAGTTCGGCTTCACCGCCTCCTCCAAGCTCCCCGCCGCCCAGATCCGGGACCTGGCCGCCCTGTGCTGGCTCCATGCGGGAGAGTCCGTAATTTTGTTCGGCCGGTCGGGGTCGGCAAGACCCATATCGCCCAGGCGCTCGGGCACCTCGCCGTCCGACAGGGCGCGAACGTCCGCTTCGCCCGGACCGGCCGGATCGTGGCCGAGCCGGCCGGCGGCCGCGCGGACCGCACCTGGGACAAGCGCATGCGCGAGCTGATCCGCCCCGACGTCCTGATCCTCGACGACTTCGCCATGCGCCGGATGACCGCCGCCCAGGCCGACGACCTCTACGAGCTGGTCAGCGAGCGGCAGGGACGATCCCTGATCATCACCGGCAACCGAGCGCCCAGCGACTGGTATCCCCTGTTCCCCAACCCTGTTGTCGCCGAGTCGCTCCTGGACCGGCTGATCAACACCAGCCACCAGGTCATCATGAACGGACCCAGCCACCCAACAAGCGCCCTCCGAGCGCCACCAGTGTGGCTTTGTTCACGAGTAGTGCCGTCAGTTGTTCACGGGTTTGGGAGGCACCCAGGTCCACGGTCGGGTGATGTTCACGAGTTTTGACAGCAGTGAGGTACTTGCCAGGGCAGCATCGGGATGCTCCTGGTGAAAGGTCCTGGTCATGCCGCAGATGTCCAAGGTCGAGCTGTACGCGGCGATCCGGCGTGATCACCGTGCCGGCATGAAGATGCGTGAGCTTGAGCGCAAGCACAACGTGTCGTGGCGGACGGTGAAGAAGGCCGTGGACTCGGTCTGGCCGGAGCCGCGGAAGAAGCCGCCGCCGCGGCCGACTGCGCTGGATCCGTACAAGCCGGTGATCGACGAGATGCTGCGGACGGACCTCGATGCGCCGCGCAAGCAGCGGCATACGATCACCCGGATCTTCCACCGGCTGGTTGAGGAGCACGGCGCCGACGTGTCCTACCCGATGGTCCGGCGCTACGTCTCCGACCGGAAGCCGGAGATCCTCGCGGCGTCGGGCAAAGGCCCGGTGGAAGCGTTCGTGCCGCAGACCCACCTGCCCGGCCACGAGGCGGAGGTCGACTTCGGCGACGTGACCGTGCGTCTGGCCGGCGAACTGGTGACCTGCTACTTGTTCTCGCTGCGCCTGTCCTACTCGGGCAAAGCCGTCCACCGGGTCTTCGCCTCCTGCGGCCAGGAAGCCTTCTTCGAAGGGCACGTGCACGCGCTTCGCACACTGGGCGGTGTCCCTCGAAGCAAGATCCGCTACGACAACCTGAAGTCTGCCGTCGCCCAGGTGCTGGGCCTGAGCCGGGCCCGGGTGGAGACCGACCGGTGGATCGCCTTCCGCTCGCACTTCACCATCGAGAGCTTCTACTGCCGTCCAGGCATCGAAGGCGCCCACGAGAAGGGCGGCGTCGAAGGGATGACCGGCTACTTCCGCCGCAACCACTTCACCCCGGTCCCGGAAGTCGACTCCCTCGCCGAACTGAACGAGATGGTCGACCAGTGGGATCTGCACGACGGGCACCGCAGGATCGGTTCGCGGCCGCGGACGGTGGACGAGTACTTCGCAGTCGAGCAGCCGCTGTTGATGCCATTGCCCCAGGAGCCGTTCGAGACGGGCCGGCTGTTCACGCCGCCGACCGGGCGGTCAAGGACCAGATGACCTACCGCGGCTTCCTCGCCGAACTGCTGATGACCGAGTGCGACGACCGGGCCCGCCGCCGGTCGGAACGAGGATCAAGGCAGCCGGCTTCCCGCGGGAGAAGTCCCTTCGGGCCTTCGACTTCGACGCCAACCCGAACATCGACGCGGCCACCATCCACACGCTGGCCAGCTGCGAATGGATCAAGAAGAGCCAGCCGCTCTGCCTGATCGGCGACTCCGGCACCGGCAAGTCCCACATGCTCATCGCTCTGGGCACCGAGGCCGCGATGAAGGGCTACCGCGTCCGCTACACCCTCGCCACGAAACTGGTGAACGAGCTGGTCGAGGCCGCCGACGAGAAGCAGCTCAACAAGACCATCGCCCGCTACGGCCGCGTCGACCTCCTCTGCATCGATGAACTCGGCTACATGGAACTCGACCGCCACGGCGCCGAACTCCTCTTCCAGGTGCTGACCGAACGCGAGGAGAAGAACAGCGTCGCCATCGCCTACAACGAGTCCTTCGGCGGCTGGACCAAGACCTTCACCGACCCCCGGCTCTGCGCGGCCATCGTCGACCGCCTCACCTTCAACGGTGCGATCATCGAGACCGGCACCGACTCCTACCGCCTCGCCAGCACCCGTGCCCGGGCCGAGGAACCGGCGAAGATCGGCTGACCACGGCGGGCACCAACTCGTCGGCTCTCCGCTCTCTTTGGGGAGGGCCGTGCTTGTTGATGACGGTCCGCACAATGGTTCTCTCCGGACCCATATGAATGATCAAGGTGGGGGCTGACGGCAGGTCATGGTGTCGGGAAACGATGAGTGTGGGAGAACCGGCCAGTCGGAAGCCTCCAGGCGTACGCGAGGGCGAGTACGACGCACCTGGCGTCCCGACGGTCGTAACCAGTCGCTGTACGGACTTCGTCGATCGCCGCCTCCCAGCTCCTCTGCCGGATGAGCTCGAAGGCGCGTTCCTGCGTTGGGCGCGGCACCGGCAGCCGCAGTGCCCTCACAATGTCGAGGTCCCAGCCTTGCCTTCTTGCGCGCCACGATCGCAGCCGTATGCCTATCAACCAGTTCACACATGCCCCCGGTGCTCCAGAGCGGACGGCCCCCTTCAGTAGTACCTGATGATGATATGGATTCAGAGGCGGAAGAAGGCCGGGCAACACCGGGGGCAGGTCGAGGTCCTGACGAAGGAGTCCGGCGAGCCGCGGATCGTCAGGTGACGTCATTTCTGGTGAACATCCGTAGTACTCAAGATCACCAACTGCTGCCCAAACGGCTGACCAATCGCTGCTACTTCACGTGAACGAAGCCACCAGTGGGAAGCCCGCCAGCAGCTCGTGACTCAGCCTCTGGGCATGCAGGCATCCTGGGACTGCGGATCCCATAGAACCAATCGGCACTCTCCGGCAAGCTCCTCGATCGCCTTGACCGCGGCGTCGCTCCCGGAGGAGAAGCTCAGATTCATGATCACGTGATCGATGCCGACGGCCAACGGCGTCGACATCCAGGGCGAGTCCTCCGAATAGGGCGGGCAGTCCGGGAACCGCGAGCGCAACCGCTCATAGAACCCGACTATCCGCTCATCAAGCTCACCTTCGTCATGATTCAGGGAGTTGCACCGCTCGAACATCGCACGCACTGCCGCAGTGTCAGCCGAGTCATCCATCGCAAGCACTGCAAGATCGAAGCTCATGGGAGCATCCTCCACCCTCAGTCGAGAGCACCACACCGGTCCTCGGTCACGCAGCGGTGACCCCGTCGGCACCTGGGGAATGACGTGACCACGAGCGTGGGGAATCGCCTGACCGTCCACACAGCTGGCCGACTGGATGCAGGAGCACTGCCCGGCCGTGCTCTTCGACCGCGAGGCGGTGCTCTTCGGGGCCGCGGCCCATGACATCGGGAAGACCGTGCACATGGGCGAGCTTTCCGGGCCCGGAGCGGCGCACGAGAAGGCCGGACAGGCCCTTCTGCTCGGCCGTGGCGTCAGCCCGGCGCTCGCCCGCTTCGCCGCGACACACGCGTCCTGGACGCAGCCGCAGACCGGCGTGGAGGACCTCCTGGTGAGCCTCGCCGACAAGATCTGGAAGAACCAGCGCGTGTCCGGCCTGGAGGATCTGCTCGTTGCCCGGCAGGCCCAAGCGGGCGGCCGGGCTGTGTGGGAGGAGTTCGTCGCCCTCGACGACGTTCTCTCCCGCATCGGCGACGGCGCCGGCGAACGCCTCGCGTCCCAGGCGTCGTTCCCGCTTTACGGCTGAGACAAGGAGAGGGCCGGCACCGTGACGAGGAACCCCGGCCGCACACCGGCCCTTCCGCGCCGGCCGCAGCGTCCCGATCCGCGCCGCGGCCCGCGAGCCCGCAGTGGCGCAGAACCGTGCCGGCCCGCCGGCGGCAGCTGCTCCCCGTCCGGCGCACCACCGCCGGTGGCACGAGGCGGCCCGGGACCGGTCCCTTCGTGAGAGCGTCGTGCGCGTGATCGAGTCCTGGGTGATCGACGGCGCCGGCCCCGTCCGCGTGCCGTTGGAGCGGGTGGGGGAGATGCTCCGGGCGAGGGCCGGCAGCGGACAGCCGGAGACGTGGCTGACCGGTTCGGCGGGACGCTCGCTGGGCTTCGTGACGAACACGGAGCGGGCGATGGTGATGCTGCTCGAAACAGTGGGCGATCCCGGCGGCCATGCCGTGGATCCAGGCGCCGTGGGACCGAGCAGGGGATTCGTTCTGTCCAACGGGCAGCACGAGCAGTACCCGGACGAAGACACCGTGCCCGTCGCTGACGCGTTCAGGCTCGTGGAACACGTCGTCGGCACGGGAGCCTGGCCCGCGGACGCGCGGTGGGCCGTCGACCGCTGAAGACAGCGCCCTCCCTTCGGCCTGCGCCGCCCGCGACCCGGTCACCCCGACACCTCACCACCCGCGCCACCCTCACCACCTGCGCCACCTGCGCCATCCGCGCCGGACTCGCCCGTCGGCACAGCCGGGCGGAAGGCGGCCGGGCCGAGCGGCAGTCATCCACGACCGCCCTGCCCCCTTCGAGCACGGCGCCTTGCCGGCAAGTCCGAGCGTCGCTGTGTACGGCCGCGCCCGGATGCCGGTCCACCGGCGCGGGATGCTGCGCCGTCTCCGTTTTTCGCGGCAGTGAGCCCTCCAGCCACGCACCACCCCAGGACAGCCGCACGGCGCGGACTCCCGCCGCCATCAGTGCCAAGCCCTGACCCGGCCCTGCTGACGCCCGCCGTCCGGTCCCGACCGGGAAGGGAGGGGAGGCGGTGCGATGCCAGGCGGGTGGGTGGTGACTGCGGGGCGGGGCTCGCAGCACAGGAGGGGGCGCCGGAAGGCCGGTCGGCATGCTCCTCGCCCGCAGGACGGCCGCGGCGGAGGGAGGAGGGGACGGACAGCGCCTGCAAAGGGGGCTGTTATCGCTGCCGCGGGCGGGGCGTTATCGCCCGGCGGGCGGGTCGTTATCGCCGCGCCCGGGAGGCGAAGCAGATCCGATAACGGGCTGAAAGGGCCGTTCTTTAAGTTTTCTGTCAGACGCAAGGAAGCGCAGCTCAGAGGGATCTGAGCTCCACACAGACAGGAAACGAAGACAATGAGGAAGAACCTGAGTGCCGCCGCGAAGTCCGTCTCCCTCGCGCTGGTTTCCGGCGCGGCGATCCTGACCGTGATCCTCCCGGCCGTGACGCAGGTTTCCACGACGGTGACCGCCGCCGACGGGCCGGTCGTCGTCACCCCGGACGACCGCGGCGGCTGGTAGAAAACGGCACCGCGAAACCCCGGCCGGCCAGGCCCGCTCACCGGGCAGCACGCCCGCCCCGCGCAGCACACCCGCTCGCACCCGCAACGCACCCGCAGCGCACCCGCTGCGCGCGCAACACCCGCTCCCGGCAGCGCAGCTACTGCCCGCAGGGCACGCTCACTTGACTCCACCCGGCACTTCCCATAAGAAGCCGCACAGTCCACGGCGGAACGAATAGCACCACTCCGCGACTCGGTTCACGCATCACCGGGTGTTCGAGAACTCATCCCGTTTAAAAGCCCGCAGAGGGCCACCCCCTGTCCAACACTGCTGCCTTCTCCGGCTGTTAAGGCGATATCGCCACTGCACCGGAGGGGAACATGTCGCCCGGTGACCTACATTGGTTGTCGTCCGGAATTGAGGACTTCAACAAGGGGGAGCCGGAGTGGGCGGACAACTCAGCTTCAAGGTCTTGGGGCCCCTCGCGGTGAGTGCGGGGGAGGAAGAGGAAACCGTCCCGCTCGGCGGCGGCCGGCAACGGACCATCCTCGCCCTGCTGGCGCTCACCCCCGGCCGTGTCGTCCCGGTCGACACGATGGTGGACGCGGTCTGGAACAGCAGTCCGCCGCCCACCGCCCGCACCCAGGTCGCGATCTGTGTCGCGGCCCTGCGCAAACTCTTCAAGAGCGCGGGCGTCACCGACGACGTCATCGTCACCGCGCATCCCGGATACGTGCTCAACACCGAGGGCCACCGCTTCGACTCCGCCGACTTCTCCGGCCTCGTCCAGCAGGCCGAGCAGACCGCCGAGGAAGGCCGGCTGCCCGACGCCGCGCAGCTGTACGCGCAGGCGCTGCGGCTGTGGCGCGGCCCCGCCTTCGCCGGCGTCGGCGGACAGCCCGTCGAGGACGAGGCGGCCCGCCTGGAAGAACACCGCCTCAACGCCTACGACGACTTGACCCTCGTCCACCTCGAACTCGGCCGCCACCAGGAACTCATCCCCGAACTGGCCGCCATGGTCCGCGAACACCCGCTGCGCGAACGCACCCGCCACCACCTGATGCTCGCCCAGTACCGCTCGGGACGGCGCGCGGACGCGATGGAGACCTACCGCGACGCACGCGATCAGTTCATCGAGGAACTCGGCATCGACCCGGGACCGGACCTGAACGAACTGCACGACGCGATCCTGCGCGACGACCCCTCCCTGGCCCCCGCCCCCTCCTCCGCCGCACGCCGCCCGGCGCTGGTGACCCCCGCCATCCCCTCCGAACTCCCGCCGGACGTGCCCGCGTTCACCGGCCGCAGCGAGGAACTCGCCGCCCTGGACAGTCTGGTGAGCGACGACGACAGCTCCTGCTCCATCGGCCTGGTCACCGGCGCCGCCGGCATCGGCAAGTCCGGCCTGGCCATGCGCTGGGCCTTCAGCGCCGCCGGACACTTCCCCGACGGCCAGCTCTTCGCCGACCTGTGCGGCTACGACGAACACCGCGAACCCGTCACCGCCCACGAGATCCTCAGCCGCTTCTTGCGCTCGCTCGGCGTGCCCGGCGAACAGATCCCCGACGACCTGGAAGAACGCACCGCCCTCTACCGCAGCCTGCTCGCCGACCGCCGTGTCCTGGTCGTCCTGGACAACGCCCGCACCTACGCACAGGTGCGCCCGCTGCTGCCCGGCGGCAAACGCTGCTGCGTCCTGGCGACCAGCCGGGACCAGATGGAAGACCTCCTCACCTGGCCCTCCCGCGCCCGCATCCACCTCGGCCCGCTGTCCGAGGAGGAAGCCGTCGACCTGCTCACCGCGATCGTCGGCGAACGCAGGATCGCCCCCGCCCGCGCGGACGCCGCCCGCCTGGTCGAACTGTGCGACCGGCTGCCGCTGGCCCTGAGGATCGCCGCCGCCCGCCTCGCCTCCAAACCGCACTGGACGGCCCGCTACCTCGTGGGCCGGCTCAGCGACGAACGCCGCCGGCTGGACGAGCTCAGCCAGGGCGAGTCACAGGTGCGCGCCAGCCTCGCCCTCAGCTACCGCTACCTGCCGTCCGAGGCGGCCAGACTGCTGCGCAGACTCGGACTGCTCGACGTACCCGACTTCACCGCCTGGAGCGGCGCCGCCGTCCTCAACAAGGAAGTCCTGGACGCCGAACGCCTCATCGAGGACCTCGTCGACGCCCAGTTCCTCGAAGTCGTCAACGTCGACGCCACCGGCCAGCTGCGCTACCGCTTCCACACCCTGGTCCGCCTCTACGCCGGCGAACGCGCCCGGCAGGAGGACTCCGAACCCGACCGGCTCGCCGCCCTCACCCGCTACCTGCGCACCCTGCTGACCATCGCCGAGGAAGCCGACCGCCGCGAAGGCGCCGGCAAGGACACCTGGGTGCACAGCGGTGTCCAGCGCCGCCGCATCGACTCCGCCCTCACCGACGAACTGCTCGCCGTACCGCTGGAATGGTTCGAGGCCGAACGCCTCGCCCTGGTCGCCTCCGTCCAGCAGGCCGCCCGCATCGGCCAGGCCGAACTCGCCTGGGACCTCACCGTCAGCGCCCTGGTCTTCTTCGGCACCCGCAGCTACACCGACGACTGGCGCACCTGCTGCCAGGCCGCCGCCGAAGCCGCCCACACCGTCGGCGACCTGTGCGGCCAGGGAGCGATGCACTTCGGCCTGGGCACCCTGGAACTGAGCTACAGCCGCCTGGAGAACGCCGCCTCCTACCTCGACAAGGCGCTCCGCTTCTACACCGAGGCCGGCGAGGACCACGGCCGCGCGATGGCCCTGCGCTCCCTGGGCCAGAGCGACCGCATGCGCGGCGACCCGGACACCGCCATGCCGCGCTTCACCGAGGCACTCGTCCTCTTCCGCGCCGCCGGCGACCTCTTCGGCGAAGTGCACACCCTGCACAACATGGCCGAGGCCGAACTGGACCGCGGCCACCTCGAAGCGGCGATGCGGTGCGCCCAGGAAGCCGTCCGCCTCGAGGAGAAAAGAGCACCCGACACCCGCAACCTGGCCCAGGCCCTCTACCGCCTGGGCCGCGTCCACCTCGCCCTGGACGAACTGCCCGCCGCCGAGGAGGCGTTCCTGCGCGCGGTACGCATCGTCAAGGAGAAGACCGACATGGTCGGCCTCGCCCACACCCTGCTCGGCCTCGGCGAGACCCGCCTGAGCCGCGGCGACGCGCAACTCGCCGAGACCACCCTCACCGACGCACTCGAGATCGCCGAGGAATGCCGCAGCCCGCTGGTGGCCGGACGCATCGGCCTGGTCCTGGGCGAGGTCAGCCACGGCCTGGGCAAGACCGACGCCGCCCGCACCTACCTGCGCACCGCCCAGCAGCGGTTCGCCGCCGCCGGCGCAACCGTGTGGGAACTACGCGCCGCAGAAGCACTCGGCGCACTCGTCAGCTAAACCCCACCCCACACCCCACCCCACCCCACCCTCACCCTCACGCCCCCGGCCCGGCAGAACCGGCCCCCGCCCGTCCCCTTCACGACCCCACCACCGCACCACCGCAAGACCGGCGGACGGCGGAACAGCGGGGCGGTGAGGCGGCGGGGTGGAAGGGTGCAGGGGCGGACGGGTGGAGGGGCCGCCCACGGTCCGGCCCCGCACCCCGCACCCAGTACCCCGCACCCAGTACCCCGCACTCCGTACCCAGCCCCCAGCGCCCCCAGCGCTCCGTGCCCCCAGCGCCCTGCGGCCGTGCGGGCGGGTTGCCCTGCAGGCAGGCAGGCAGGTCGGGGGAGGGGCGCTACGGCGGTTGACTGCGACAGCACGTCGGCAACCGCCCCCGCCCGCCCCCTCACCCACGTCCTCCCGTCCGTGCGCGAGCCTGCCGCCCTGCCGCCCTGCGGGCCTCGCCTCCCGCCGCCGCGTCCTTTCCTCCCGTCCTCGTGGTGTCCGGGCCGGCCACGCGGACGGATCCCCCGGCCCGTGTCCCGGCCCCGTCTCGCCCTCCCGCCGCCGCCCGGCAACTCCTCGCGCCGCCGCGCCGGTCGGTGTCGGTGACGGCGGGCGCTGTCCTGTTGCCAGGACGGCGCCGCCGGTGCGTGCACGGGCCGGAGAACCGTTCCTGCCGGCCGGGAACGGGGGCGGGGGCCCGGATATAGAAGCCGTATAGATCCGGCTGCCACAGTGGGCGGCCGAGCCTGAAAGAAACCGGGCAGGTTCACAGGTGACCACGGGAACCGAGGTGCTGACGTGAGTGCGAAGCACGCCGAAAGGATCGTGATCGTTGGCGGGGGCGTCGCCGGATGGATGACCGCCTCGTATCTGAAAGCCGTACGCGGCGAGAGCGTCGAGGTCACCCTCGTGGCCGGGGGCACGGCCGACGGCCACGAGGACGGCGAGGGTGACGAGGCGAGCCTGGGTGATCTGGGGGAGTTCTTCGACACCCTGCAGCTGGCGGAGGACGACTGGATGCCGGCCTGCGATGCCACGTACAAACTGGCCGTCCGTTTCCAGGACTTCAGCCGCCCCCGCCACCACTTCTACCTGCCGTTCGAGCAGACCCGGGAGGCCGGCGGCTTCCCGCTGACCGAGTGGTGGCCGCGCATCGGGCCCAGCGGGCGCTTCGACCGGGACTGCTTCGTCGCCGCCTGGCTGTGCGACGCCGGCCGCGGCCCGCACCCCCTCACCGGCCCCCCGCCCACCGGCACCATGCCGGCCGCCCCCTACGGCTACCACGTCGACGCGGCCGCCCTCGCCCGCCGCCTGAGCCGCTACGCCCTCGAGCGGGGCGTGCGCCACCTCGCCGACGACGTCGTGGACGTGGCCCTGGACGAGCGCGGAGGGATCGCCCACGTGCGCACCGCCGGCCGCGAGGCCGTCACCGGCGACCTGTTCGTCGACTGCACCGGCACCAGGGCCCTGCTTCTCGGCCAGGCGTTGAGAGTGCCCTTCGTCTCCTACCAGGACACCCTGCCGGGCGACAGCGTGGTCACCCTGCGGGTGCCCGCCGACATGAAAGCGCACGGCATCGCGCCCTACACCGCCGTCACCGCGCAGGCGGCCGGCTGGACCTGGAGCATCCCGCTGGCCGGCCGTATCGGCACCGGCTACGTCTACGCCCGCGCCTACTGCACCCCCCAGGAAGCCGAACACACCCTGCGCGAGGCGGCCGGCCCCGAAGCGGCCGGCGTGCCCGCCACGCACACCCCGCTGGCCTGCGGACGCAGCCTGCAGGCGTGGAAACACAACTGCGTCGCGGTCGGCGCCGCCGCCGGCCGCGTCGAACCCCTGGAGGCCACCGGGATCTCCTTCGTCCACCACGCCCTCGAACGCCTCGTCCGCCACCTCCCCGCCACCAGAGGCGACGCTTCGGGTGATGCGATGGCGGCCGGCCGGGACGACTACAACCCCGCCACCGCCCGCGAACTCGACGCCGCCCGCGACTTTTTGACCCTGCACTACCTGGGCGCCGCCCGCGGCCACACCCAGTTCTGGCGCGACGCCCAGACCTGCGAGCCGCCCCGAGCCCTGGCCGCCCATCTCGCACACCGCCGCGAACACCCCGCCGGCGCCCCGCCGCATCCGGCGGGCCTGCCCCGGCACGCCTACACCTCCATCCTGCTGGGCACCGGCGCCCTCGCACCGCACCCGCCGGCCGCCCTGGCCCTGGCCGACGAGCGGCCCGCACGCCGCGAGTTCGCAGCCGTCAAGGAGCGGGCCCGCGCCCTGGTACGGGCCCTGCCCACCCAGTACGACTACGTCAGCCGGATCAGTGCCTGACCCCGGGCCCTGGGGCGCCGTCCGCCCCGTGCCGCCACTGATCGAGGGGACGGTGCAGACAGGGATCCGACACCAGGACCGCACGGTGGACCGCGCACAGCAGAACGCCCGGCTCCAGCCCGAGCTCACCGACGAGCAGCCGCCGCCCTCGGTCGTAGACGGCTAACGCCTCCGCCCGCCGGTCGCACCGGTACAGCGCCGTCATCAACTGGGCGCGGAAACGTTCATGCAGAGGGTGCCGGGCGACCAGTCGGGTCAGCGCCGGCACCAGCCGCGGATGCCGGCCCAGCGCCAGATCCGCCTCCACCCGCCCGGCCAGCACGAACAGCCGCGCCTCCTCCAGCGCCGGGCCCTCGGCGCGGGCCAGATGCTCCGACACGTTCGCCAGCACCGGCCCGCGCCACAGCGCCAGCGCCTCCCGCAGCACCCCGGCCGCCTCGCCGTAGTCCCCGCCGGCCAGCGCCGTCTGGCCCTGAGCGGCCAGCTCCCGGAACTGCACCAGATCGACCCGGGCGCCCCCGGTGCCCAGCGCGTAGCCCTGCGCACGGCGGGTCAGCACCGCCCCCGGCCCGAGCACCCGGCGCAGCCGCGACACATGCGTGTACAGCTGCGCGGTCAGCGTCGCCGGCGGATGCTCCCCCCACAGGAACCAGCTCAGCCGGGTGTCGGCCAGGAACGAGCCCTCCGCCATCAGCAGGGCCGCCAGCACGGTGCGCTGCTTCACCCCGTCCAGCGGCCGCTCCACCTGGCCCTCACGTACCTGTACGGGGCCCAGAACGCGGTACTCCATCGACCTACCTCACAGACGTCCTTGACGAGATGTGCAGGATCGCGCGGGCACCGCCCGCGGCTCGGCCGCTGTCCCGTCGACGGGACGCCACACCCACCCCCCTGCGGCACGCCACACCAGCCGGGCCGGCACCACCACCCCGCCCCCGCCCACGGGCCCGCGCGGGACGGCCGCCCGGGGCGGCCCGGCGCCGGACACCGCGCGACGGGCAGAGCGCGGAATGTGCTGCGGAAAGGCGCGGGTACGGGATTTTCGCCCTGTACCGCGCCGCATGCACCGTACGCCGCACTCCGCGCCGCACCAACGGCAGCCGGCAACCGACAGGACGTCAGGACCTCTGCGCCAGAAGCCCGTTCACCCCACCCCGCGCCCCCGCCCTGCCCAGGGCCGCGGCCGTGCCGCATCCCGCACGCGGTACGCGCCCGCACCCTGCCGCCCGCGCCGCCGCCGGGCCTGCCCCGGGACGGGGCAAAGGCCTGGTGAGGCGAGTCGCGAAGGTGTGGGCGCCGGGTGTTTCCGGCATGCGCCGGGAGCGATACCGATCCGATAACGGACCGATAGGGCGCCCCGGCTAGCGTCGTCACCGTAACGGCGAACAGACAGCCCCCGCACCACCGTCACCTGCCCCTTCCCGCCCCCGTGCGGCCGGCGGCACCCCCATCCGGCCCCCTCCCGCCCCGCCCGGCCCGCGTCCGGTCCGGGCAGTACGGCGGACGCGTCCGCGGTCCGTGCCGGGCCGGGCCGCACAGGCCCCCTCCGCCCCCTCCGCACGCTTTCGCACCTCTCCCGTCCATCCCGCGCTGCCGTTCCCGCTTCCGTGGCACACCTCTGCCTGCGTTGCGGCCGCGCGCCGTCTCGTTGAGGCATCACCATGCCGGTCTTCGACACACCCGACCCGATCCTCGCCACCATCGAACTGAGCGTCGGCACCGTACGGATCGCCGCGAGCGAGCGCACCGACACCCATGTGCGGGTGCGTCCGGGCGACCGTGCGGACTTCCGTGACGTGGTGACCGCGGCCGCGGTCGTCGTCGGCTACCGCGACGGCGAGCTGGTCGTGTCCGTGGCGAACCCGTCCGGCCTGCCGCCCGGCGGCGGGAACGTGCGCGTCGACATCGAGCTGCCGGCCGGATCCGAGGTGCAGGGCGACGCCCTGGCCGCGGACTTCATCGGCGAGGGCCGGCTGGGGGAGTGCCGGATCACCACCGCCTGCGGTCACCTGCGCTTCGCCGAAACGGGACCGCTGTATCTGAACTCGCTGCTGGGCAACGTCACCGTGGAACGGGTCCGCGGCGACCTCGACGCCGTCGCCGAGTGCGGCGACGTGCGGATCGCCGCCGTCGACGGCGCGGTACGCCTGCACCGCACCCGGGGCGCCACCTACCTCGGCGAGGTCGGCGGCGAGACGTCCGTGTCGGCGCTCAGCGGACAGGTCCGTGTGGGGCGCGCGCACGGCGCGCTCGACGTGCGCACCACGCAGGGCGACATCCGTATCGACGAGGCCCGACAGGGGCCGCTGGTGCTGGAGACCGTCTCCGGCGCCCTCGACGTCGCCATCGCCGGCGGCGCCGGCACCCGCCTGGACCTCGACTCCCGCCACGGAACGGTCTACCGCTCCCTCGAACTGCTCGGCGGCATGAGCGCCGACTGCGGCGGGCCGGCCGTCGAGGTATACGCCCGCACCGACAGCGGCGACATCGTCATCCGCCGCGCCGCCCTCGCCCCCGGCGAGGAAACCCCGAAAACCGGCGGCGAACAGACCCCCTGAACCCGCAAGGGACACACCCCGCAGCCCCGCGGCAGCCAGAGCCCGCGGACGGGCGGCGCACACCCCCCGGC
>NZ_JBHWCC010000062.1:0-53409 GCF_042735715.1 Streptomyces sp. NPDC059582 | reverse complement strand
CTTGCGTTTCCGACTCTATCAGATCTTTCCGACCCGATTTCCTCGGTGCTTTCCAGGTTCCCGCTTCCGCGTTTCCCTTTCCGGCGGTTCCGACTTTATCAGAAGTTTCGGGCCGTTTTACCGGCCGTACATTCCGAGTGAATCGGGAGTGGCTTCGTCGAAATCAGTGTTCCGAGAAGCAGGAAGACTACTTCACCGTCGCCGACCGGAGTGCATCCAGTTCCAGGCAACTGTTCGAATCTACCTCCCCACGCGGGCTGTGTCAACAGCTCTTGTGGGCCGAAGGAGAGATTAACAGCTCCGGAAGGGTGTTTGCACATCAGGCGGCTGTCGGCACCGACGCGCTGCGCTCGGACTCCTCGACGTCGCCCGTCTCGCCGGCACGAGCGGCCCGTCCGCCCAGGATGTAGACGTACGCGAGGAAGGCCAGCTCAGCCAGGACTCCGATGCCTATCCGGGCCCAGGTGGGCAGGCCCGAAGGGGTGACGAAGCCTTCGATGGCGCCGGAGACGAACAGGACCATGGCGAGGCCGATCGCCATTCCCACCGCGGCGCGTCCCTCCTCGGCGAGGGCGGCGCGTCGGGTGCGCGGGCCTGGGTCGATGAGGGTCCAGCCGAGGCGCAGGCCGGTGCCGGCGGCGACGAAGACCGCGGTCAGTTCCAGCAGGCCGTGCGGCAGGACGAGGCCGAGGAAGGTGTCGAGGCGACCGGCGGAGGACATCAGACCGAAGCCGACACCGAGGTTGAGCATGTTCTCGAACAGGATCCACAGGACCGGGATACCGAGGAAGACACCGAGGACCAGGCACATCGCGGCCGCCTGGGCGTTGTTCGTCCAGACCTGCGCCGCGAAGGCCGTCGCGGGATGGCTCGAGTAGTAGGTCTCGTACTGACCACCGGGACGGGTGAGCTCACGCAGCTCGTCGGGGGCAGCTATGGAGGACTGCACCTCCGGGTGGACGCCGATCCACCACCCGAGCAGGATCGCCACCACGGTGGAGACCAGCGCGGTGGGCACCCACCAGTAGCGGGACCGGTAGACCGCGGCGGGAAAGCCCTGGGTGAGGAAGCGGGTCACGTCGCGCCACGACGCACGCCTGGTGCCCGTGACCGCGCTTCGCGCGCGTGCCACCAGTTGGCTGAGCCGGCCCGTCAGCTGCGGATCCGGAGCACTGGACTGGATCAGGGACAGATGGGTGGCGGTGCGCTGGTAGAGGACGACGAGTTCGTCGGCCTCGGCGCCTGTCAGGCGGCGCTGGCGGCGCAGCAGGGCGTCCAGGCGGTCCCACTCGGCTCGGTGGGAGGAGACGAAGACGTCGAGGTCCATCGGTTTTGCCTGCTCCTGGGCTGTTCGTCGGCGGCTCGTCGTTGTGTCAGCTTGTCGTACTGCGGCGCGATGCGCCCTCAGCTTGGCAGACTGACGGTTCTCAGGGCAGGTCAGGGAAGGGACGGCGGACGTGAGTGAGCTGGTGACGGGCGAGGCGGTGGCGCTGGAGTTGCGCCCCGCGAGGCTGCCCAGCAGGGCGTTGGCCATATTGCTCGATCTGGCCGTCGCGATGACCGTGTATGTGGCCGTGACGGTGGCGCTGGTGTTGTCCACGGCTTCGCTGGACGAGGCAGCGCAGATCGCGGTGTCGATCGCTACGTTCCTGCTCGTGCTGGTGGGCGGCCCGATCGCGGTGGAGACGCTCAGCCACGGGCGTTCGCTCGGCAAGATGGCGGTGGGTCTGCGTGTGGTGCGCGACGACGGTGGGCCGATCAGGTTCCGGCACGCGTTGGTGCGTGGCGCGGTCGGGGTGGTCGAGATCCTGATGACCTTCGGGGTGGTGGCCGTCATCGCGTCGCTCGTGTCGGCACGGGGACGACGGCTCGGGGACGTGTTCGCGGGGACTCTCGTCGTACGGGAGCGGGTGCCCGTGTCGCGGTCGAGCTTTGTGCCGCCGCCTCCGCCCTGGCTCGCCGGGCGCTTCTCCGCGCTCGACCTGTCCTCGGTCCCCGACGGGCTGTGGCTCGCGATCCGGCAGTACCTGACCCGGATGCAGCAGTTGGATCCGCAGGTCGGCTGGGCCATGGCGACACGGCTCGCCACGGATCTAGCGGATCGTACGGGGACTCCGGCGCCGCACGGTGTCCCGCCGGCCGCCTATCTGGCGGCGGTGGTGCAGGAACGGCAGGCCCGGGAGGTACGGCGGGCGTACGCGGACGGGACGGCTGCGAGTTCACCCGGCGCGGTCGGCGCCGCCGGGCTCACCGTGGGACACCCCACGGCCCTCGGTCCCACCGTCGCCGGCCCCGCGCTCGGCCATCCCGTTCCCGGACGCCCCGGCGTCCCTTACGCCCCTGGCGTCGGCTACGCCCCTGGCGTCGGCGGGGTGCCCGCCAGCGGTGCGCCCGCCGCACCGCAGGACGCGGCGTCGGGCTCCCCGGCCGCGCCGGCGGCCGACCACCCGTCGACCGGGTTCGCACCGCCCGCGTGATCCCTTCGGACCGAGCCCCGTTCCCCTGTCCCGCCCTACCCCCGTCCTCCTCGCGTGTCCCGCCCTACCCCCGTCCTCCTCGCGCAGGCGTCCGCACCGGACACGTCACCCGAACGTCGACGGCGGCGTCTCCAGGTCCTCCAGCTCGATTCCCGGGGCCGCGAGCACCACGTCGCCGGCGATGTGCACGGCCTGCCGTTCGCCCGTGTCCAGGGCTGTGACCTGGTATTCGTCCACGGTCAGGGGGCCGTTGTCAGTGGCGTGTGTTTGTCTTTGGACCAAGGCCCAGGACTGGTCCACGGTGCGCGGGGCGAGGACCGGGTCCGTGAGAGCGACGAGGCGTACGCGGGTCGCGGCGGCGGAGGGGGTGAGGCGCAGGAGCCGGGCGGTGGCGACGAGGAATGCGGGGGATGTGCCGGTGAAGGCGTGGGCGGGGACGTTGCCTTCGGTGGCATGAGCGCCGGTGGGGTCCGTGCGGACCCAGGTGACGCCGTCGAGGGCGGCGCCGCGGACCTGCCAGCCCCCTGCGTGGAGTTCGAGGCGGATGGGGCGGCCCAGCTCGTCGAGAGCGAGGTCGACCGAGCCGGCGTGGTCGCCCGAAGGGGCGGTCAGCTGGGAGACGTAACGCCAGCCGGAGGGGCCGGGGGCGCAGTGGAAGTGCTCTTCTGCGAGGGGGGTGTGATCGTGCGGATCGTGGAGCGAATAACGGCCGCGGGGCATGGGGGTCCTGGGTCTTGACGGGCTGGCCGGGACACCGTGATGAGCGGGTCCGGTCGTGAGGGCGCCAACGGGACAGGCCCCCGACACGGGGGTGCGGGGGCCTGTCTCGGAGGTGCTGCGGGCCGCCGCTGAAGGGCGTGTCAGTACGCGGACGCGCTCACAGCGGGCGGGGCTGCGGACTCAGTAGCGGTAGTGGTCGGACTTGTACGGGCCTTCGACCTCGACCCCGATGTAGGACGCCTGCTCCGGGCGCAGCGTCGTCAGCTTCACGCCGAGCGCGTCCAGGTGGAGCCGGGCGACCTTCTCGTCGAGGTGCTTGGGCAGCGTGTAGACCCCGATCGGGTACTGCGACTGCTTGGCGAACAGCTCGATCTGGGCCAGCGTCTGGTCCGCGAAGGAGTTCGACATGACGAACGACGGGTGGCCGGTGGCGTTGCCCAGGTTCAGCAGGCGCCCCTCCGACAGCACGATGATCACCTTGCCGTCGGGGAACTTCCAGGTGTGGACCTGCGGCTTGACCTCGTCCTTGACGATGCCCGGGATCTTCGCCAGGCCGGCCATGTCGATCTCGTTGTCGAAGTGACCGATGTTGCCCACGATGGCCTGGTGCTTCATCTTGGCCATGTCCGAGGCCATGATGATGTCCTTGTTGCCCGTCGTGGTGACGAAGATGTCCGCCTTGTCGATGACCTCGTCGAGGGTAGTGACCTGGTAGCCGTCCATCGCCGCCTGCAGCGCGCAGATCGGGTCGATCTCGGTCACGATCACCCGGGCACCCTGCCCGCGCAGCGACTCCGCGCAGCCCTTGCCGACGTCGCCGTAACCGCACACCACCACGGTCTTGCCGCCGATGAGGACGTCCGTGGCCCGGTTGATCCCGTCGATCAGGGAGTGCCGGCAGCCGTACTTGTTGTCGAACTTCGACTTCGTCACGGCGTCGTTCACGTTGATCGCCGGGAACAGCAGGACGCCGTCGCGCTGCATCTCGTACAGGCGGTGCACGCCCGTCGTGGTCTCCTCGGTCACGCCACGGATCTCCGAGGCGAGCTGGGTCCACTTCTGGGAGCCGTCGGTGATCGTGCGGTTCAGCAGTTCGAGGACGACGCGGTGCTCGTCGGACTCGGCGGTGTCGGGCGAGGGGACCTTGCCGTCCTTCTCGTACTCGACGCCCTTGTGGACGAGGAGGGTGGCGTCACCGCCGTCGTCCAGGATCATGTTCGGGCCGCCGGTGGGGCTGTTCGGCCAGGTCAGCGCCTGCTCCGTGCACCACCAGTACTCGTCCAGGGTCTCGCCCTTCCAGGCGAAGACCGGGACGCCCTGCGGGTTGTCGGGCGTGCCGTTGGGGCCGACGGCGATGGCGGCGGCCGCGTGGTCCTGGGTGGAGAAGATGTTGCAGGACGCCCAGCGGACCTCGGCGCCGAGGGCGACCAGGGTCTCGATCAGGACGGCCGTCTGCACCGTCATGTGCAGGGAGCCGGTGACGCGGGCGCCCGCCAGGGGCTGCGTCTCGGCGTACTCCTTGCGGATCGACATCAGGCCGGGCATCTCGTGCTCGGCGAGGGTGATCTCCTTGCGGCCGAACTCGGCCAGGGAGAGGTCGGCGACCTTGAAGTCCTGTCGGTTGTCGACAGTCGTCATGGGGAGCTGCTCCTCGGGGTTTGGGGCGAGGTGGGTACGGCTGGTCTGCGCGGCGGCGGACACACGCATGCCCGAAGGAGGACACGGGCATGCCCACGTGCGCGCAGCGCAGTCCGTCGGAGGCCCTCTCTCCCTCGGCCGGTCCACTTCGGGACCGCCCGACCGCCATCAGCAGCGACGTCTGGCTCCACCCCAAGCTACACCGGCGGGCCCGGCCACCCCAGTCCGCCTCCGTACGCATCACGCCGATCACGGCGGGCGAATTCGAGCCGGGACGGCGGCGGTGACGGACGGAAGCCGCTGAAACCGCCCGGCGGGCCCGCGCACGGCCGGTGTGCGGCGCCCGCTGGCCTCGCGCCCGCGGATGGGCCGCACGGGGAGGACGCAATGCCGGGCACGGGGCGGGGACCGGGGATCGCGGCCGTCGTGGTCGGGCTGTCGGGGCTGGTGTCGGTGATCGGCTCGTTCGCCTACGGGCGGCCGCCGTACGGGGCCTCGACCGTGTCCAGCGCGAGCATGGCGCCCACGTACGAGCCGGGTGACCGGATCGCGTACGAGCGGGTCGACGGGAGCGAGGTGCGGCGGGGCGATGTCGTCCTGTACACGGCACCGGACCGCTACGGCTTAGACCAGCCTGTGAGGCAGCGGGTGATCGGCGTGGGCGGTGACCATGTGGTGTGTGCGCGGGCGAGAGGGCCGGGGCGCGGATCACGCTGAACGGCAGACCGCTCGCGGAGCCGTATGTGACGGGCGGCGACGCGGACGGCGTGCACAAGCCCTACGACGTGACGGTTCCGAAGGGGCGGCTGTTCCCGCTGGGCGGCTCCCGGTCGAACGCGGCGGACTCGCGGTCCTTCGCGTCCGACCATGGCGGGACGGTGTCGACGGCCGCCGTCCGGGGCCGCGTCACCGACGATCGGACCGCCCCCGTGGCACTGGGGGCGGCCATGATCGTCGGGGTCGTTCTCGTGCTGACCGGCGGTGGGCTGGGCATCGCCGCGTTCGTCGTACGGCGGCGGGCGGCGGCGTCGATGCCGCCGCCGTGGCCGGTGCGGCTCTGACGGTCGAGGGAGCCTGGGGGCGGGGTCAGTGACCGGTGTCGTGCGATGTCGGGCCGCCCGGCGTCGCCTCGCGGTCCGCTCCCTTGGCGGCGTCGGCCTCGCTGTAGATGTCCGGCTCGAGGTAGATCACGCGGGCGATCGGGACGGCCTCGCGGATACGGGCCTCGGCGGCGTTGATGGCCCTGGCGACCTCGCCGGCGGTGTCGTCGTGCTGGACCGCGATCTTGGCGGCGACCAGCAGTTCCTCGGGGCCGAGGTGGAGCGTGCGCATGTGGATGATGCCGGTGACCGTGTCACCGTCGACCATCACGGCCTCGATCTTCTTGACCTCCTCCGGGCCCGCGGCCTCGCCGAGGAGCAGGGACTTGGTCTCGGCGGCGAGAACGAGGGCGATCAGGACGAGCAGGACACCGATGCAGAGGGTGCCGATGCCGTCCCAGATCCCGTCGCCGGTGAGCAGGGCGATGCCGACGCCGCAGAGGGCCAGGACCAGACCGATCAGCGCGCCGAAGTCCTCAAGGAGGACGACCGGCAGCTCGGGTGCCTTGGCGCGACGGACGAACTGCGTCCAGGACAGCATGCCGCGCAGCTCGTTGGACTCCTTGATGGCCGTGCGGAAGGAGAAGCCCTCGGCGATGATCGCGAACACGAGGACGCCGACCGGCCAGTACCAGTGCTCGATCTCGTGCGGGTGCTTGATCTTCTCGTAGCCCTCGTAGATGGCGAACATGCCGCCGACCGAGAAGAGGACGATCGAGACGAGGAAGGCGTAGATGTAGCGCTCGCGGCCGTAGCCGAAGGGGTGTTGCGGGGTCGCCTCGCGCTGTGCCTTCTTACCGCCGACCAGCAGCAGGAACTGGTTGCCGGAGTCGGCGAGCGAGTGCACGCCTTCGGCCAGCATCGACGACGAACCGCTGAACGCGAACGCCACGAACTTCGCTGCCGCGATCGCGAGGTTGGCGCCGAGTGCCGCCACGATCGCCTTGGTGCCGCCTGACGCGCTCATGTGTTCGCGTTGTCCCTTCGCCTACGTGCGTACGCCGTCCGGGCGCCGTCCGGGACAGCGCCCGTCGGCGGCTTTGCCCGTCCTTTGCCGGTGGGCCATTGTTGCAGCCCGGTCGGACGGCGGCACGACAGGCCGCCGGTGCGGTCCGCCTCAGACGACCACGGTGGCCCGGAAGACCGTACCGGCTCCGGACACTTCGGCCTTTTCACCCGCCGGGACGAACACGGACTGCCCGGCGTTCAGTTCGTGCTCGCCCGCCGTCACCGAGCCGGCCGTGCAGAGCAGGATCTGCGGGGTCGCCCGGGTGAGGTCGCGGGCGGGGCCGCCCTGCGGGAGGACGTACCGGGACAGCCGGAACTCGTCGATGGGGGTCTCGTAGACCTCCTCGTCGTCGGAGGACGCCTCCGGGCGCAGTACGCCCGCGTCGCCGGCCTCGAAGCGGACGACGCGCAGGAGTTCGGGGACGTCGACGTGCTTGGGGGTCAGGCCGCAGCGCAGGACGTTGTCGGAGTTGGCCATGATCTCGACGCCGAGACCGCTGAGGTAGGCGTGCGGGATGCCGGCGCCGAGGAAGAGGGCCTCGCCGGGCTGGAGCCGGACGTGGTTGAGGAGCATCGAGGCGATGACTCCGGGGTCGCCCGGGTAGTGGTGGGCGATGCCGGCGTAGGGGGCGTAGTCGCCGCCGAGGCGCTCGCAGGCGGCCGCGGTCTCGGCGACGGTGTGGGCCATCTCCTCGCGGTCGGCGGTGAGGATCGCGGTGAGGACCTCGCGCAGGGCCGCCTCCTCGGGGTGGGCCCGCAGAAGGTCGACGTACGGCTTGAGGGAGTCGACACCGAGGCCGTCGAGCAGGTCGGCGGTCCGGAGGGGGTCGCGGAAGCCGCACAGACCGTCGAACTCGGTGAGCGCGCAGATCAGTTCGGGCTTGTGGTTGGCGTCCTTGTAGTTGCGGTGCGGGGCGTCCACCGGAATGCCGCCACGCTCCTCGTTCGCGTACCCCTCCCGCGCCTGTTCCAGGTTCGGGTGCACCTGGAGGGAGAGCGGGGCACCGGCGGCGAGGATCTTGAGCAGGAAGGGCAGGCGGGGGCCGAACTTGGCCACGGCCTGCGGGCCGAGTTCCCGCTCGGGGTCCGCGTCGACGACCTCGACGAGCGTGCCGCGTTCCGTGCGCGAGGGTGCGCCCGGGTGGGCGCCCATCCACATCTCCGCCTGCGGCTCGCCGGTCGGTTCGACGCCCAGCAGCCGCGGAATGGCGGTGAGGGAACCCCAGGCGTAGGGGCGGACGGTGTTGTCGAGGCGATCCATGCTGTGTCGTTGTCTCCGTGTCTACGCCGCTCGGCGAGCGCTGGTCGAAAGGTGCGGACCCAGGATCAGGCGCCCGAGGCGAGCGCCAGGTAAACGGCGGCGAAATCCGTGATGGCGATCAGTTCCGCGAGGGTCTCCAGTTCGCCGCCGGTCTCCGGCTCCAGTTCGCTGATCGGTGTGTCGTGGCTGAGGGCCAGCTCACGGGCCGAGGGAGCGGCGGTCAGGCCGCCGAGCGGGCGGTCGCGCAGCAGCACCACGCGCGCGTGGAAGGCGGGCGGCTCCTCCACGCGGTCGCGGAAGAAGTCGTCCGGGTCGGCGCTGGCGGCGAGCGGGCCCGCGAGCAGCGCGATGTGCTCGACGAGGGCCTCGGGCAGTTCGGCGACGAGGGCGGGGCGGCCGGCGAGTTCGGCGAGGGCCGCGGAGAAGCGGCGGCCCGCCGGTCCGGCGGAGACGCCCTCGGTCCAGATCACCGGGAGTGAGTCGGCGAGTTCGGCGGCCAGGGTCTTGGCGGGGTTGCTGTACGTCGCGATGGCGGGGCCGCAGCGTTCGGCGATCTGGTCGAGGCGGTCGGCGACCTTCTCGACGGCGTCGGGCGGGGCGGCGAGCAGGCCGACGCGGTCCAGCAGGACCAGCAGCGGCGTGAGCAGCGCCCAGAAGACGCCGGGGGCGGAGGCGGCGAGCGGCTGTTCGTCCTGCTCGTCGTACGGGGCGGTCGCCATCGCCACGAAGAGGCCGTGGGCGCCCTGCACCGCTTCGGCGAGCGGGCTCGCGGCGGGGGCCACGGCGACGACGGAGCAGCCTCGGCGGTAGGCCTGTTCGGCGAGGAGCGCGAGGGACGGCTCGGTGCCGTCGGGGGTGGCGATCAGGAGCAGATCGACCGAGCCGGCCCAGCCGGGGAGTTCCCAGCGCAGGGCGCCGGCCGCGGGGGCGACGCCGGTGGGTGCCAGGCGGGTGACGGGGCTGCCGGCGCCGGCCAGCGTGCCGAGCAGGTCGGCGGCGCAGGTGGCGGCGGCACCGGGGCCCGCGATGAGCACGGCGCGAGGGCGGCCGTCGGGCTTCAGGTCGCGCAGGCCGGCCTCGGCGGCGTGCCGGGCGGCGGTGCGCACCCGGGCCCCGGCCTCGGCGGCGCCGCGCAGCAGGGCGCGGCGGTCGGCCTCGGCGAGGGCGTCCGGTGTGTCGAGCAGCGATTCGTCGAGCATGGGCGGCAGTCTCCGATCGCCGGTCGTCGTTACGCGGGGCGGCGGGCCTCGTCGACGAGGAGGACGGGGATGCCGTCGCGGACGGGGTACGCCAGGCCGCAGTCCTGGCCGACGCAGACCAGCTCGGAGTCCTGCTCCTTGATGGGGGCGTGGCAGGCCGGGCAGGCGAGGATCTCCAGGAGGCCGGCTTCGAGCGGCATGGGGGGTCCCTTCGGCGGGTGCGGTGGTGTCGTACGGGCTTGTCGTACGACGGGGTGGTGCGCGTGCGTGTGCGGATGTGCCTGGTCAGGGTACCGCCGGTGGAAGCGGGGTGTGGGGGTTGGGCGAGAGGGGGTGATCCCGCGGGCGGCGGTGTGTCACCGCCGCGCGTCTCGCCTCCCCTCGCCCTCGCCGCCGCCAGGGGGTTCGCCCCGCCCGCGATCGCCCCTGTGCGCCGTCAGGCCCGGATGATCGACAGGACCTCGTCCCGCACCTTCGCCATCGTCGCCTCGTCCCGTGCCTCCGCGTTGAGGCGGAGCAGGGGTTCCGTGTTGGAGGGGCGGACGTTGAACCACCAGTCGGGGGCGGTGATGGTCAGGCCGTCCAGTTCGTCCAGGGTGACGTCGTCGCGGGCGCCGTACGCCGCCCTGATCGCGGCGAGGCGGTCGGCCTGGTCGGCGACGGTGGAGTTGATCTCGCCGGAGCCGGTGTAGCGGTCGTACTGCGCCACGAGGGCCGACAGGGGGCCCTCCTGGCCGCCGAGAGCCGCCAGGACGTGCAGGGCGGCCAGCATGCCCGTGTCGGCGTTCCAGAAGTCCTTGAAGTAGTAGTGGGCGGAGTGCTCGCCGCCGAAGATCGCGCCGGAGTTCGCCATCTCGGCCTTGATGAAGGAGTGGCCGACGCGGGTGCGGACCGGGGTGCCGCCGTTCTCCTTGACCACCTCGGGGACGGTCCAGGACGTGATGAGGTTGTGGATGACCGTGCCCCGGCCGCCGTTCCTGGCCAGCTCGCGCGCGGCCACCAGGGCGGTGATCGCCGACGGTGAGACGGGGTCGCCGTGCTCGTCGACCACGAAACAGCGGTCCGCGTCGCCGTCGAAGGCGATGCCGAGGTCGGCGCCCTCCTCGGGGACCCGCTTCTGGAGGTCCACGATGTTCGCCGGGTCCAGCGGGTTCGCCTCGTGGTTGGGGAACGTGCCGTCCAGTTCGAAGTACATGGGCACGAGGGTCAGGGGCAGGTCCGCGAAGACCGTGGGGACCGTGTGGCCGCCCATGCCGTTGCCCGCGTCGACGACGACCTTCAAGGGGCGGATCGAGGTCAGGTCGACGAGGGAGCGGAGGTACGCCGCGTACTCCTCCAACGTGTCGCGCCGGGTGATGGTTCCCGGTGTCGCGGCCGGCGCGGGGGCGCCCGACTCCGTCCATCGCTCGGTCAGTTCGCGGATCTCGGACAGCCCGGTGTCCTGGCCGACGGGCGCCGCGCCCGCGCGGCACATCTTGATCCCGTTGTACTGGGCCGGGTTGTGGGACGCCGTGAACATCGCGCCCGGCAGACCGAGCGCCCCCGACGCGTAGTAGAGCTGGTCGGTCGAGCAGAGGCCGATCTCGGTGACGTCCACGCCCCGGGCCGCCGCGCCGCGGGCGAAGGCCCGGGACAGGCCGGGCGACGAGGGCCGCATGTCGTGGCCGACCACGATCGCGTCCGCGTCGGTCACCTGGACGAAAGCCGCCCCGAACAGCTCGGCCAGCGACTCGTCCCACTGGTCCGGGACCACCCCGCGCACGTCGTACGCCTTCACGATCTGTGACAGATCAGCAGCCACGGCCAACCCTCCTGAAAGTCCTGTCGGTCGCCCCAAACTACCCGCACCGACCGACAACGCACGGTGCGGACGCACAGTGGACCCGCAGCCGTAACCTCAGGTCAGGGCAGCATCCAGTCCAGGACCGGTGTGCTCTGTCCCAGCACGATCAGGCACATCACCAACAACAGGCCCACGCTCCAGGGGAGTACCTTGCGCAGCAGGTCGCCCTCGCGGCCCGCCAGGCCGACGGCCGCGCACGCGATGGCGAGGTTCTGCGGCGAGATCATCTTGCCGAGGACACCGCCCGAACTGTTGGCGGCGGCGAGAAGTTCGGGGGAGAGACCCGCCTCCTGGGCGGCGGTCACCTGGAGCGCGCCGAAGAGGGCGTTGGCCGAGGTGTCGGAGCCGGAGACGGCGACCCCGAACCAGCCCAGCACCGGCGACAGGAAGGCGAGTCCGGCGCCGGCCGCGGCCACGAGGTGGCCGATCGTGGCCGCCTGTCCGGAGAGGTTCATGACGTAGGCGAGGGCCAGCACGGACGTCACCGTGAGGATCGCGAACCGCAGTTCGCGCACGGTGGCGGCCCACTCCTTGACCGCCTCGCGCGCGTGCACCCCCAGTACGGCCGCGGTGCAGATCCCGGCGAGCAGTACGAGCGTGCCGCCCGTCGACACGATCGGCCAGACGAAGACGTTGCCGCCGACCGGCTTGCCGTCCGGGCTCACCACGTTCAGGAAGGGCCAGTCGTAGGTCCGGGTCGCCTTCGCCAGCCAGTCCTTGACGGCCGGGATCTGGGCGACGGAGAAGATCACGACGATCAGCGCGTACGGGGCGTAGGCGCGAACGACTTGAGGTCGCGGGTCGGGCTCGTCCAGCTCCTCGCTGCGCACGCCCGTCAGCACGGACGCGCGGACGGACTCGGCGGCGGCCACGCGCGCGTGCGGTACGGCGACCAGGGCGCCGGCGCCCGCCAGGGAGGCGGCGATGTCGGCGAGTTGCGCGGAGACGTAGTTCGACGCGGCGAACTGGGCGACGGCGAAGGCGACTCCGCACACCAGGGCGGGCAGCCAGGTCTCGCGCAGTCCGCGTCGGCCGTCCACCAGGCCGACCAGGACGAGGGGGACGATCAGCGCCAGCAGCGGGGTCTGGCGGCCCACCACGGAGGCCACGGAGTCCAGGGGCAGTCCGGTGACCTGGGCGAGGGTGACGACCGGGGTGCCCATGGCGCCGAAGGCGACGGGCGCGGTGTTGGCCACGAGGGAGACCACGGCCGCGCGCACCGGGTCGAAGCCGAGCGCGACAAGCATGACCGAGCAGATCGCGACCGGTGCGCCGAACCCGGCGAGCGCCTCCAGCAGGGCGCCGAAGCAGAAGGCGACCACGAGCGCCTGGATGCGCGGGTCGTCGGACAGCCGTCCGAAGGAGCGGCGCAGGACGTCGAAGTGCCGGGTGCGGACGGTCATGCGGTACACCCACAGGGCGTTGACGACGATCCACAGGATGGGGAAAAGGCCGAAGACAGCTCCCTGGACGGCGCTGGAGAGCGTCTGGTCCAGCGGCATGCCGTAGGCGAGGCAGGCGACCAGTACGGCCGCGGCGAGACCCGCCAGGCCCGCCAGGTGCGCCTTGAGGCGGACGCCGCCGAGCAGTACGAGGACGATCAGCAGGGGCAGGGCGGCGACGAGGGCGGACAGGCCCAGCGAGCCGGCGACAGGTTGCAGTTCCTGGACGTACACGGGCGCCTCCCCGACGTCGATTCCGATTCCGATTCCGTCATGCGGAAAGCGATTTCTCGATTCGGCTGACGAAATGGTCGTGTCCGCGCCAAGGTGGCGTCAATGGGCGTGCGTCACTCCGTTGAACGCGCAAGAGAACGCGCGAACGCACCCGAAAGAGGGAGAGCCGGGCTGATCAGTTGTCCGGCGAACGCAGCACCCGCAGATGGCCGCGGCGCGCGACCTCCATCGGGTCCGCCGCACGGGCCCCGCCACCACCGGCACCGGCCGCGCGCTCCTGCGGGCGGGCCGCCTCGCGTACGGCGTTCGCCAGCGCTTCCAGGTCGTCGCCGCTGGGCCGCGCGGGGGCCGAGGCGTCCAGCAGCCGGACGACCTCCCAGCCACGCGGGGCGGTGAGGCGCTCGGAGTGCTCGGCGCACAGGTCGTAGCAGTGGGGTTCGGCGTAGGTGGCGAGCGGGCCGAGGACCGCGGTCGAGTCGGCGTAGACGTACGTCAGCGTCGCAACGGCGGGTCGGCCGCAGGCGGTGCGCGAACAGCGACGTACAGGGCTCACGATGTTGGACGGTACCGCACTCTTGAGCGGGCCGCGACGACTCTCCCCCAGGTCACTCCACCGTGTCGTGTACCGAAGCACCCCACGCACCCCTCCGAAGACACCGCGCTGACCTGCGTCGACACCCGCTTTCACGGCCTGGGGCGGCCGACGAAGCGGTCACGACCCGGCACAAACACCATCAACTGCCTTGAGATCGCCGGTCCCGAAGAGATACAGAAACGAGCCCAAGCCTGGCCGGAATGGTCATCCTGCAACATGTGGCGGGGTGCGCGGGATACCGCGCGGGGCCGGGCGGCCGGTCCCCGCGAGGACTACGCTTCAGCGGTGATGGACACCCCCGTACCGCCCCCCGCCGTGGGCCCCTGGCCCCACCGTCGCGATCGCCACGGACGCGGCATGCGCGGCCCGATCGCGCCGCCGCAGGTGCCGCTCGCCGCGAGCCGTGCCGATGTCTTCGCGGATCTGGTGCAGGACTCCGTGGAGCGCCTGGAGCGGCGCTGGCCGCAGCTCGCCGACATCGATTTCCTCGTGCTGGAGGTGCCCCGGCTGGACGGGCCTGGCGAGCCCTGGAACGACGAGGCGGTGCCGCTGGGCGGGACGATTCCGGCGCACGAGGGCCGGCGGGCGCGGGTCGTCGTGTACCGGCGGCCGGTCGAGATCCGCACGAAGGGACGCGACGAACGGGCCGCACTGGTGCACGAGGTGGTCGTCGAACAGGTCGCCGAGCTGCTGGGGCTGACTCCGGAGACGGTGGATCCGCGGTACGGGGAGGAGTGAGCCGCAGGCGGACCCGACGCGGCGCCGGGCGCCCTACTCCTGGAGCACCGACAGGTCCTCGTCCGCCCGGGGCACCGCCACCGTCCCGCGGTCGTCCGGCAGGGTCTGGACGGTGAAGCCCGGAATGCCTTCCCTCGTCGCCGCGAGGGTGCGGGCCGCGTACACCGGCCCGCCCGACACCGGCTCGACGGTCAGGGCGTAGGTGCCCTTCAGGCCGCTCGGGACCGGTGCCTCGACGTCCTGGGTCGTGCCGCCCTTGATGGTGTACGTCCGGGTCGCCGCGGTCCCGCCGTCGCTGCCCGCCGACGCCGTGACCTTGACCTGCGCGGTGCCCTTGGGGGCTGTCAGGGACAGCGTCGTGCCCTTGGCGCTGTTGTCGGCGGCCGTCGCGCGCGTGCCGACCGGGCTCGTGGCGGGGATGAACGCCGTCTCCTGCTTGGTGCCCTTGCCCCGGACGACCCGCAGCGCTGCGACGACCGGCACGGACTGGCCCGTCGGCGTCAGGACCAGGGAGCCCGCCTCGCCGCGTGTGACGTCACCGAGGTCGACGGTGGTCGTCATGCCCGACTTCACGTGCAGCGTCTCGTGACCGGCGGGGGTGATCGAACCGGAGGGGGAGGCCAGCCGCACCGTCAGGTCGGCGTCGTCGTGGCCGGGGGTGAAGACGGTCAGGCTCACGGCGGAGGCGTCCTTGGGGATGCCCGGCATGACCAGGCTGCCCGTCGGCTCGGTGGACGCGGCCAGCCAGTCGCCGCCGAGCTTGTCGTCCAGGGCCTGCACGGCGGCGCCGATCCGGCCGCTGCGCACGTTCACGTGCACCGTGAGGCCGTCCTGCTTCTCACCGGTGAGCGTGGACAACAGGATCGGTTCGCTGGAGTGCGGCGGGACCGTGATGCCCTCCCCCACCGTCGACTCCAGGGCGCCGTCCTTGCCGTAGAGCTCGATGTCGACGACGGCGGCGGAGTCGTCGGGGTTGGTCATGTGGACGTAGTCCGTGCGGTCGGCGGTGGTGCTGACGCCGGGGAACCAGAACTCCGTGTCCGGAGCGGTGCAGTTCACGCCCTGGAGACCGCGGCCGGTGCCGACGGCGACCTCCGTGGTCTGCTGGACCGTCCAGCCGGGCGCGAACTTCCCCTCCGCGGTGCCGACCAGTCCCGGCGCGTCACCCCCGGAGGTGTCCCCGGTGACCGGCGTGCCGGGCTCCTTGGGCGTCAGGACGGGCTTGGCGGCCTTCTCCTTGCCGCTCTTGCCGTTCTTATCGCTCTTGTCGTTCTTGTCGTTCTTGTCGCTCTTGTCGCTGGTGGCGTCGGCCGACGACTCGGTGGCGGCCCGGAGTTCGGCCGACCCGCTGCTCCCCGTGCCTCGCGTGACCGGCGTGAAGGACGTGTACGACGTCTCGGCGAGGTCGGAGGTGCTGGGAGCGGGGCAGAGCAGGCTCGTGCGCTCCACGGGCTGCTGGGCGGCCGCCTTGGCGCTGTCCGCGCCGACGGCGTCCGGAGTGGTGACGACCGCGAATCCGGTCACGGCGGCGAGCGCGGCCGTGCCGGCGATCAGGGACAGGGTGGTGCGGTTCACTGCTGACTCCCGTCGGGACGCTCACTGCCGGGACCGTGCGGCTGCGTCGGGTCGTACGTCGCGTCGTAGTGCTGCGGGTACGACGGGTCGTACGGCTGGTCGTACGACGCCTGCTGGGCCTGGCCGCCGTAGGCGTACGGGTCGTACTGGCCCTGGTACGGGTCGGCCTGGTAGGGGTCGGCCTGGTACGTCTGGTCGTACCCGCCCGCCGGGTACTGCTGGGCGCCCTCGTACTGCTGCTCGTTGCCGTAGGTGCCGTATTCGGCGCCCTGGTACTCGGCCGTGTCCCACTCCCCGTAGGACTGCTGATGGGGAACGGCGACGGGGGTCTCCTCCTGCGGAGGGGGCGGGAACTCGCCGTCCTGGGCGGTCTCCTCGGCCTCCGCCTCCGCCTGGGCACGCAGGCGGCGGGCGCGGCGGCCCTCGCCGGCCTCGGCCTGGGCGGGGATCGACGGCTCCTCGGGGAGGTCGTCGTCGATGTCCCGGCGCCGGCCGGGCAGGGCGAGCACGACCAGGACGACGGCGAGCGCACCCTGCACCCACAGCCAGGCGGTGTGGGTGAACGGGTCGTCGTAGGTGACGTCCAGCTTGCCGCCGGAAGCGGGGAGCCGGAAACCCTGGGCCCAGCCGTCGACCGTGGTGGCGCTGAGCGGCTTGCCGTCCAGGGTCGCGGTCCAGCCGTCGGCGGCGGTGTCGGCCAGGCGCAGGACGCGGCCGTCGGAACCCGCCGGGATCGTGGTGTGGATCTCGACCGGGCCGGCGGCGACCGGGGTCGGGGTGCCCGAGCCGGACGCGGCGACGACGGCCGCGCGCGAGACCTCGTGGTCGATCCGCCACAGGGCGCTGCCGTCCTGCTGGCTGAGCCGGGAGAGGCCCGGAGTGGCGTCCAGGACGCGGGTGACGTCGCGGGGCGCGCCCTTGTGGACGAGGACGTAGCGCACGGCGAACGCGCCGAGCTGGTCGGTCTGGTCGGCGCCGGAGCCGGCGACGAGGTTGGCGACGACCTTGTCGAGCTTGCTGTTCTCGCCGTCGACCGCGGCGAGTTCGGCGTCGCCGAGGCGGGCGCCGGAGCCGCGGACCAGCATGTAGCCGACGCGGGACGCGGAGTCGCTGTCGAGGACCAGGGTGCGGGCCTGGTCGCGGGTGCTGCCCTCCTCGGCGACGAACGCCGGCACCTGGACCGGGTCGCGCCGTTCCAGCGGTCCGTCGGCGCCGCCGATCATCCAGCCGGCGGCGACGAGCAGCGGGCCCGCGACCGAGGCGAAGGCGATCAGCGCGGCGACCGGCTGGCGCCAGCCGAAGCTCTGCTCGGCCACACGCGCGCGTGCCCCGTCCGCGCCGAGGGCGGCGGCGGACAGCAGGGCGAGGCCGTAGACGAGGGTCGCGGGTCCGGCCCAGGTGGAGCCGTTCGACAGGACCGCGAAGACGAGGCCCACCAGGGCGACCGCCCAGGCCTTCCAGATGCCGGACTGACGCTCGGAGCGCAGCAGGGCGGCCAGCGCCGCCAGCACGATGCCGATGAGCATCAGGCCGTTGACCGTGCCGGGGCCGCCCGGGCTGATGCCGAGCAGGTCGACGGCGGAGGCCGCGGAGGCGCCGTACTCGAGGCCGGCCTCCTTGAAGAAGCCGAACGGCAGCAGGGTCAGCGACCAGGGGGCGAGCACCAGCAGGGGCGTGCCCAGCTGGACCAGGAAGCGCAGGACGTGGGCCACGGGGTCGCCGCGGCGCACCACCAGGACCGCGACGCCGAGGACCAGGGCGATCGGCCACACGATCGGTGTGAAGGCGGTGGTGAGGGTCAGCAGCAGCGCGTACGCCCAGGTCGCCCGCCAGCTGCCGCGGGCGCCGGAGGCGCGCGTCAGGCCGCCGGCGGCGATGCCCGCGCGGGCGATGAGCGGCAGCAGCACGGCCAGGACGGCGGTGCCGATGCGGCCGCCCGCGAGCGCGCCGGTGGCGGCCGGCAGGAAGGCGTAGACGACGGCCGCCCACGCGCGCAGAAGGCGCGACTCGACGAGCGGGCGGGAGGCGAAGTACGCGGTGAAGCCGGCCAGCGGGACCGCGCCGATCAGCAGGACGGTGACGGCGAGTCCGGTCGAGCCGAGCAGGATCGAGGCGAGCGCCGCCATGATCGCGAGATAGGGCGGCGCGGACGGGGTGCCTCCGGCGCCGACCGGGTGCCAGGAGTCCAGGTAGCGCGACCACAGTTCGCTCGCGTCGGCCGGGGCGGGCAGCAGGGCGCCGCCCGAGAGGGCGCCGCCCCCCAGGAGCTGGCGGCAGGCGATCAGGGAGACGAGCAGCAGCACCAGGAAGAGCATCGGGCCGGGGTTGCGGGCGATGCGCTTGAGGCGGGCGAACTGCTCGATCTCCAGGAAGTCGGCGTCGTCGCCGCCGGGGCCGGACTCGACGGCCCCGCCGTGGCGTCCCGCACCGGCCGAGGCCGCGGCCTCGGGGTCGGAGCTGCTGAAGAAGCTGCCGGCGGCCTGTTCCACGGTGGCCCGCACGGTCGCGCCGGGCGGCGGGAACAGGGGCCGCAGTTCGCCCTTGTCGACCTGGGGGCTGCCTCGCCTGCGCCGCCCGGCGATGATCCGCTCGGGCCGCAGCAGGGTGCCCAGCAGACCGCGGATCTCGTCGACGGCCTGGCCGGGGACCTTGCCGACGAGATAGGCGACGGTCCGCAGGAGTGTGCCGACGACCAGGCGCAGCAGGATCCAGGGCAGGGCGGCCGTACGCGTGTTGACGAGCAGGGTGTAGGCGGCACCCGCCTTGTCGACCTTGTGCGGGGAGGCCGTGGTGCGGCCCGCGCAGTCGACGGCGCGGCGCTCGCGGGAGGCCGCCTCGGCGTGACGTACGACCGCGTCCGGGGCGACGAGGACGCGGTGACCGGCGGCGTTGGCCCGCCAGCACAGGTCGACGTCGTCACGCATCAGGGGCAGTCGGCGGTCGAAGCCGCCGAGCTCCTCGAAGACGTCGCGCCGGATCAGCATGCCCGCGGTGGAGACGGACAGCACGGGCTGGATGTGGTCGTGCTGACCCTGGTCCTGTTCACGGCGGTCCAGGCCCGTCCAGCGGCGGCCGGAGTGGGCGATGGTGACGCCGACCTCCAGCAGCTGCCGTCGGTCGTACCAGCCGCGCAGCTTGGGGCCGACGACGGCGACGTCGTCCCGCCCCAGTTCGAGTTCGTTCTCCACGACCCGCAGCAGCTGGGCCAGGGCGTCGGGTTCGGGGGCGCTGTCGTCGTGCAGCAGCCACAGCCACTGGACGGGCTCGCCGTAGGGAAGCTCCGGCAGGTCGTAGGCGTCGTCGCGCCACGTGCGCGTGACGGGGTCCCAGCCGCTCGGGCGCTTGAGGTACGGCAGCTCCTCAGGGGTGAGGACCGGGGCCGTGCGGTTGGCCTCCTCGACGGCCTGGCCGAAGGCGGTGCGCCGGGCGAGGTGCAGCACGCGCTCGGCGCCGAGCGCGTCGGTGACCAGCTGGGCGGAGGCGTCCGCGCTGCCGGTGTCGGCCGCCACGGCGTACTGAACGGGGCGCTCCTGGCCGAGCAGCCCGGCGAGCGCGTCGGGCAGCCAGCGGGCGCCGTCGTGCGTGACGAGGACCGCCGTCACGACGTGGCGCGGAAAGTCTGGGGTGGCAGCGTCGTGTTGGGCTGCCGTGTGGCTGTGCACGGACATCGAGGTACGGGCCCCGGTTCGGTGGACTGCGGTGGACGCCTGTGCCCACGGAGGACAGCGGTGCGTCTCGGACGAGCGACCACACTATCGGCTGGGCAGCACAGCGGCCCGCCGCCTGTGGATAACCCACCCGCGACGGGCCGTTCGTGATGTTTTGTCCGTGCCGGTCCGTCCGCTGTGGCGGTCCGTGCCGTTCGGTCAGACGGCGGCCTTCTTCAGCCGGCGGCGTTCACGCTCGGACAGACCGCCCCAGATGCCGAAGCGCTCGTCGTTGGCGAGGGCGTACTCGAGGCACTCGGAACGGACCTCACAGGCGAGGCAGACCTTCTTGGCCTCGCGGGTGGAGCCGCCCTTCTCGGGGAAGAAGGACTCGGGGTCGGTCTGGGCGCACAGCGCGCGCTCCTGCCAGCCGAGTTCCTCGTCCGCGTCGTCGACCAGCAGTTGCTGCACCAGCTCGGTCATGTGCGCCCCTCGTCTGTCTTTCGCGTCCCCGTGCCGTGGCCGTCTACCGATTTCGGCTGAACGACACGAGTGAAATTACAAGTGTGCTGCTCCGGGCGAGTCAAGCCGAGATCTGCTATTGGGCCCCTTATTCACTCTGCGGAACCAAGGTCAAGCGGAAAGTGTTCAAATCGCCATAAACCTTGACACGCAAGCGAGGACCCGAACGGGCCTATCGGCCCGACGCAAGACCCTGTACGGGGAAAGACGCCAAGATGTTCGATCTCGTTCCGACGCGCGCAACGAGGCTTGCGCGCCCGGTTGTGCGCCATGTGTCCCGATGGGCGTATGAACAAACCTTTCACCTGGGAGATGAACCGGAAGAGGTGAAACATGTCCCACATACCGGGCGTCGAGTTGACAGTGCTGGTGTGAACCGGTGTGCTTGTGGGCATGCTCGCGAACTCGGTACTCACCTCGACCCGCTCCGCCGGGTCACTCGGTGTTGCCCGCGCTCGCTGTAGCTGTTGCTGTTGCAGTTGTTGAGCCCAACGCGCTCCTGCTGCGACTGAGTCCACCGCGACTCGGCTGCTTGTTCCCCACGCCCGCACCAGGGCACCCCTGTCGCCCGTGATCCGGGCGGACGGCACGTGACACCCAGCCAGCCAAACTCTTCCGCCGAGGGACCACCGCACCCCCATGAACAGCGACAGCGACCTCCAGATCGCGGGCGACCTGCTCGAAGTCCCGCACCTCCTCCAGCCGCCGCGCGAGCACCCGGCCACCGTGGCCGACTTCGTCGGTCTGGCCCGTTCCATCGCCGCGGACCGCGCCCAGTGGGCGCACCTCGTCCGTTACGACGCCACCACGCGCTGGTACCACCGCCTGCGCACCGGTCCCGGCTACGAGGTGTGGCTGCTGTCCTGGGTGCCCGGCCAGGGCACCGGACCGCACGACCACGGCCGTTCCTCCGGGGTGCTGACCGTCCTGGAGGGCACCCTCACCGAGCGCACCGAGCGCGGCACGCGCGCGTTGACCGCGGGCGCGATGACGTCCCCGCTCGACCGGGACCGTGAGTGGGGGCGGGTCTTCGGACCGGGATACGTGCACGAGGTGGTGAACGACGCGCTGGAGCCGGCGGTCAGCCTGCACGTCTACTTCCCCGGTCTGACCGAGATGCCGATGCACGACTCGCGGTGCTCGACACCGGCGACGTACGACTCGGTGGACGTCGACCCGGTGGACGTCGTGAGCGCCTGAGAGTGCGCGGGTCGTCCACAGCCCGGGGTTGCCCGCGGCCCGGGGATGTCCACAGTCCGGGGGTTGTCCACAACCGCCTGCCGCGTTGGCCCGGTCGCCTGCGAGACTTGCCCTCATGCGCATTGTGGTTCTGGCAGGCGGCATCGGTGGTGCCCGGTTCCTGCGCGGTCTGAAGCAGACCGTGCCGGACGCGGACATCACGGTCATCGGCAACACAGGGGACGACATCCACCTCTTCGGGCTGAAGGTCTGCCCGGACCTCGACACGGTGATGTACACGCTCGGCGGCGGCATCAACGAGGAGCAGGGCTGGGGTCGGGCCGACGAGACGTTCCACCTGAAGGAGGAGCTCGGGGCCTACGGCGTCGGGCCCGAGTGGTTCGGGCTGGGCGACCGTGACTTCGCCACGCACATCGTGCGGACACAGATGATCGGCGCCGGGTATCCGCTCAGCGCGGTCACGGCGGCGCTCTGCGACCGCTGGAAGCCAGGCGTGCGGCTGATCCCGATGACGGACGACCGCGTCGAGACGCACGTGGCCGTCGAGATGGACGGTGAGCGCAAGGCGATCCACTTCCAGGAGTACTGGGTACGGCTGCGGGCGTCGGTGACGGCGGAGGCGGTCGTGCCGGTCGGCGCCGAACAGGCGAAGCCGGCGCCCGGGGTCCTGGAGGCGATCGCGGAGGCGGACGTCGTCCTCTTCCCGCCGTCCAACCCGGTCGTCTCGGTCGGCACGATCCTCGCCGTGCCGGGCATCAGGGAGGCGATCGCCGACGCCGGGGTGCCGGTGGTGGGCCTGTCCCCCATCGTCGGGGACGCGCCCGTGCGCGGCATGGCCGACAAGGTGCTCGCGGCGGTCGGCGTGGAGTCCACGGCCGCGGCGGTGGCCGAGCACTACGGCTCGGGCCTCCTCGACGGCTGGCTCGTCGACACCGTGGACGCGGGCGTGGTGGACCGGGTCGAGGCGGCCGGGATCCGCTGCCGGGCCGTACCGCTGATGATGACCGACCTCGACGCGACCGCGCGGATGGCCCGGGAGGCGCTGGCGCTGGCGGAGGAGGTGCGGGAGACGTGAGCGACGTGTCTGCCGACGGCTTCAGAGTCTGGGCCGTACCCGGGATCCCGGAGGTGGCCGCGGGCGACGACCTCGCCAAGCTGATCGCCGCCGCGGAACCGGGCCTGGCCGACGGGGACGTGCTCCTCGTCACCTCGAAGATCGTGTCCAAGGCGGAGGGCCGCGTCGTCGAGGCGGCCGACCGGGAGGCCGCGATCGACGCCGAGACCGTACGGGTCGTGGCGCGGCGCGGACCGCTGCGGATCGTCGAGAACCGGCAGGGACTGGTGATGGCGGCCGCCGGGGTCGACGCCTCCAACACCCCTTCGGGGACGGTGCTGTTGCTGCCCGAGGACCCGGACGGCTCCGCCCGTTCGATCCGGGACGGCCTGCGGGACACCCTGGGCGTCAACGTCGGGGTCGTCGTCACCGACACCTTCGGGCGCCCCTGGCGCGCGGGGCTCACGGACGTCGCGATCGGCGCCGCCGGAGTGCATGTGCTGGACGATCTGCGCGGGGGCACGGACGGGCACGGCAATCCGCTCAGCTCCACCGTGGTCGCGACGGCGGACGAACTGGCCGCCGCCGGTGATCTGGTGAAGGGCAAGGCCGCCGGGCTGCCGGTCGCCGTGGTGCGCGGGCTGGCGCACACGGTGTCCGAGGGCGACACGGAAGGGGCGCGGGCCATGGTGCGCGACGCGCGCGACGACATGTTCCGGCTGGGGACATCGGAGGCGGTACGGGAGGCGGTGACCCAGCGCCGTACGGTACGGGCCTTCACGGACGAGCCCGTCGATCCGGCGGCCGTACGGCGGGCGGTGGCCGCGGCGGTGACGGCGCCGGCACCGCACCACACGACACCGTGGCGGTTCGTGCTGCTGGAGTCCGCGCCGTCACGGACCGGGCTGCTCGACGCCATGCGCGACGCCTGGATCGCCGACCTGCGGCGGGACGGCAAGAGCGAGGAGTCCATCGCCAAGCGGGTGCGGCGCGGCGAGGTGCTGCGCGGGGCGCCCTATCTCGTCGTGCCGTGTCTCGTCATGGACGGGTCGCACACGTACGGGGACGCGCGGCGGGACGGTGCCGAGCGGGAGATGTTCGTGGTCGCGGCCGGGGCCGGGGTGCAGAACTTCCTGGTCGCGCTGGCCGGGGAGCGGCTCGGGTCCGCGTGGGTGTCCTCGACGATGTTCTGCCGGGATGTCGTGCGCGAGGTGTTGGGGCTGCCGCGGGACTGGGATCCGATGGGGGCCGTCGCGGTCGGACATCCCGCCGAGCAGCCGAGACCGCGGCCGGAGCGGGACGCGGGGACGTTCATCGAGGTGCGGTGACGGGGGCGGGGCGGGCCCCTACTCTCGTAGGACACCTTCGGCTCTCGTAGACGCCTCGGGGCTGTCCCGTAGGACGACTCCGGACTTTCGTACAACATCTTCGGCATCCCTGGGATCTCATCCGTGGCAGGACGTTTCACTCCGCGTCCCACGCGTACGACCGTGCGCGGCGGCCATGTCGCCGTGCCCGGGGGCGTGCCGCGCCCTGCTCCCGCGCCGGGACGGGTGCGGACCTGGGTGCCGGACGGTCCGCTCGATCTGGGGCTGGTGCTGGGGCCGCTGCGGCGCGGGCCGGCGGATCCCACGTTCCGCACGACGCCGGACGGGTCCGTGTGGCGGGCCAGTCTGACGCCCGCCGGGCCCGGGACGCTGCGGGTCGCCGCGCGCGGGGCCGAGGTGCGGGGTGAGGCGTGGGGGCCGGGCGCGGAGTGGCTGCTGGAGCGGTTGCCCGAGCTGCTCGGCGCCGCGGACGAGCCGGCCGCCTTCGAGCCCCGGCACCGGCTCGTCGCCGCCGCGCGGCATCGGCGGCCGGGGCTGCGGCTGACGCGGACCGGGCTGGTGCTGGAGTCGCTGATCCCGTCGGTTCTGGAGCAGAAGGTCACGACGGACGAGGCGTACCGGGCGTGGCGGTTGCTCGTACGGAAGTACGGGGAGCCGGCGCCGGGGCCCGTGAACGGGCGGATGTGGGTGATGCCCGCGCCGCGGACTTGGGCGCTGATTCCGTCGTGGGAGTGGCATCGGGCCGGGGTCGACAACAAGCGGGCGTCGACGATCCTGCGGGCCGTGCGGGTCGCCGCGCGGCTGGAGGAGGCGACGCGGATGGCGCCCCCGGAGGCGCAGGCACGGCTGGAGGTCGTGTCCGGGATCGGGCCGTGGACGTCGGCGGAGACCGTGCAGCGCAGTCATGGGGCGCCGGACGCGGTGACCGTCGGGGATCTGCATCTGCCGGGGATCGTGGGGTGGGCGCTCGCCGGGGACCGGGACGCGGACGACGCGGTGATGCTGGAGCTGCTGGAGCCGTATGCGGGGCAGCGGCATCGGGCGGCGCGGTTGATTCTGCTGAGCGGGAGGGTGCCGGCGCGGCGGGCGCCGCGGATGCCTCGTGGGGACATCGGGCGGTTGTGAGGTGCGGGGCGGTTTTGCGTGCCGCCGCCTCGAGGTGGGGGCTGTGCCTCGGGGCGGGGTGAGGTGCGCTGGGGTGTGCCTCGGGGTGGACAGGTGGCCGGGGGCGAGTGGTCGTCGGCGTCGGTGCTGGGGTCGGGTGGGTCGCGCGGCCCGGCGTTGACGGGGTGCCGCCCGCGCCCACCCGTGCCGCCCCAGGCGGCACAGCTGCCCGCGGGTTGACGGGGAGGGCGCGGTCCCGCGGGTGTCCCCGGGTGACAGGGGCGGATGCGGGGTGTCGGGGGCTTGGGGTGTGGCGCCTGGGGCAACTGCGCTACAGCCGGAGGTGGGTGGGGGCGCCTGGGCGTGCGGTGGCGCCCCCGGGTGGGTGGCGGTTATTGGTCGGAGGAGAAGCGGACCGAGCCTGCCGGGATTCGGGCGTCGCACCAAACGCGTACGCCGTCGCGGAGTTCGTTGTCGGCGCCGACGACCGCGCCGTCGCCGACGACCGTGCCGGTGAGGATGGAGCGCCGGCCGACGCGGGCGCGGGTGCCGATGAGGGAGTCGGTGATGACCGCACCGGGTTCGATGACGGCACCGGGCAGGATCGTGCTGCCGAAGACGCGGGCGCCCTCCGCGACGAACGCGCCCTCTCCCACCACCGTGCCGCCGGTCAGCTTGGCGTCGGGGGCGACCGTGGCCGTCGGCAGGATGAGGCGGTCGCCGCAGCGGCCCGGGACGGCGGGCGAGGGGGCGCGGCCGAGGACCAGGTCCGCCGAGCCTCGTACGAAGGCCGCCGGGGTGCCGAGGTCGAGCCAGTACGTCGAGTCGACCAGGCCCTGGAGGTGGGCGCCCGCGGCCAGCAGGCCGGGGAAGGTCTCGCGTTCGACGGAGACCGGGCGGTCGCCCGGGATCGTGTCGATGACCGAGCGGCGGAAGACGTACGCCCCCGCGTTGATCTGGTCGGTGACGATCTCCTCGGGTGTCTGGGGCTTCTCCAGGAAGGCCAGCACGCGGCCGGTCTCGTCCGTGGGGACCAGGCCGTAGGCGCGCGGGTCCGTCACCTTCGTCAGATGGAGGGAGACGTCCGCGCCCGACGACTCGTGCGTGCGCACCAGCGCCCTGATGTCCAGGCCGGTGAGGATGTCACCGTTGAAGACCAGTACCGGGTCCTCGGGGCCGGAGTGCAGCCGGGACGCGACGTTGCGGATCGCGCCGCCGGTGCCGAGCGGCTCCTCCTCCGTGACGTACTCGATGTGCAGGCCCAGCGCCGAGCCGTCGCCGAAGTGCGGCTCGAAGATCTCGGCGAGGTAGGACGTGGCGAGGACGATGTGGTCCACGCCCGCCGCTCTCGCTCTCGCCAGCTGGTGCGTGAGGAACGGCACCCCGGCCGCCGGGACCATGGGCTTCGGCGTGTGCACCGTGAGCGGGCGCAGCCTGGTGCCCTTGCCGCCGACCAGGAGGATCGCTTCTGTCACCTGTCGTCTCTGCTTCCTGCCGGGACCGGCCGAACTGTCTTTCGGCCGGCCAGTGTATGCAGACCGTTCGTTGGCGCCTTCGGTTGCCGCGCGGTGTCCGTCACTGTTCCCGGCTGTCCCCCGACGGCGGTGAATGTGCCCCGCCGAACGTGCCCCCCGGCTGTCAGCGTCCCTGGTAGCGGGCCGCGGTCTTGCGGGCCGAGCCGAGCTTGCCGTAGAGCTGCCGTCCTGGGCACTCCGTGGCGAAGCCGTCCCGGTGACCGGAGATCACGTTCAGTCGTACCTTCTTACCTTTTCGGTAGAGATTGCCACCGCCGGACGTCAGATATGTCTTTCCGTTCGGATTGGCGCCGAAGAGACCGAGCTTCCATGCCGTCAGCCGGGCGATGGCCGTCACCGCGGCGGAGCTCGGTTTGGTGGAGCCGAACGTGCCCAGCACGGCGATCCCCATGCTGTTGGTGTTGAAACCGAGGGTGTGGGCACCCCGGACCGCCTTGGTCACTCCCCCGGCGCGGCCCTCGTAGATGTTTCCGCACTTGTCGACGAGGAAGTTGTAGCCGATGTCCCGCCAGCCCATGCTCTTGACGTGGTAGCGGTAGATACTGCGGATGAGTGACGGCACCTGCGAACACTTGTACTTGTTGCCGGACGCCGTGTGGTGCACGAAGGCGGCCTTGACCTTCGACGTGTAGACGAACCCCTTCTCCCGCAGGTTCTCGTCCGCGCCCCAGCCGCGCCGCGTGACGATGCGCGGTCGCGGACCGATGTACGGCTGCGCCCGCGGTTGTTCCGCCGGGTCGACGGTGGGCAGGGTGAGCAGTTCCTGCTCGGTCTGCTCCCGGGTCAGCGCCGGGATCTCGGTCGCGCCGAGCGGTACGAGGTCGGTGTTGGCGGCGGAGGCGGCGGCCACCTCGGCGGTCAGATGGCTTTCGGTGGCCGGTTCGCCGTCGACGTCCGGCGGACTGAGGACGGCACGGGCGCGCACGGCACCCGCGCGCGGGGCGGCCACCGGCGCCTGACGGGGGCCCTGCTGTGCGACGGGGGCGGCCGGGCCGGGGTTCGCGTCTCCCGGGTCGACGAGTTCGAGGCGCAGCCCGGAAGGGAGCGGGGCGGCGGGCGGAGCCACGATCCGCGGGCCCCGGCCGGTCTCCTCGACGTGGCCCGCACCCGTGCCGGACTCGGCGCGGACGCGCACCTCGACCCCGTCCGAGTCGCCCACCCACAGGGGCGCGGTGGCGCCGCGCACACGGCCCGAGGTGCGCTCGGCGGTGTCGGGGTCGGCGCCGTGGTCGGCGTTGTGCGTGTCGACGTCCTCCCAGCCGGACCAGGTGCCGGTGCCGGCGGCGCGGGTGCGGACCTGGACGCGGCCGTGCAGCTCGACGTCCGGGGCGTCCCAGACGACGCCGACCAGGGAGAAGCGGTGTACGTCGCGGCGCGGCAGCCCCTGTTCGGCGGCGAGGGCGCCGGGGGTGCGCGCGACGGAACCTCTGCGGTCGGGGGCCAGGGGGGCGAGGGGCAGCGACTGGGTGCTGCCGGGCAGGTCCGGCGCGGTGGCCCGGACCGGGGCGGGGGCGGCGGCCTCCGCGGTCGGCGCCTGACTCGCGGACACCACGGCCGCCGCGGCGGCCGGCGGGGTCAGCGGCAGGGCGAGAGCGGCCGCGCAGGTGACACCGATCGAGGAAGCAAGCAATCCACGCATGCTGCCGATCCTGGACATAGCCATATATATCTGTCCATCGGAGAACTGACGGGCCGTCGGGTGTCGTTCCGCCGAACCGGTGGCCTGCGGTCAGCCCGCCGGTGGGTGTGCGGGGGCGGCGCCCGCGTACGCTTGCGCGGGTGAACGCCACCGATCGCACCCCTGCCGACCTGCTGCGTTCCGCGCTCGCCGCGGATCCCGCGCGCCCCCTGGTGACCTTCTACGACGACGCCACGGGCGAACGTGTCGAGTTGTCGGTAGCCACCTTCGCCAATTGGGTGGCCAAGACCGCCAACCTCCTCCAGGACGGACTGTCCGCCGAACCGGGCGACCGGGTCGCGCTGCTGCTGCCCGCGCACTGGCAGACGGCGGTGTGGCTGCTGGCGTGTTCGTCGGTGGGCGTCGTCGCGGACGTGGCCGGGGATCCGGCGCGGGCCGACTTCGTCGTGGCCGGGCCGGGACGGTTCGAGGCGGGGCTGGCCTGCCGGGGAGAGCGGTACGCGCTGTCGCTGGCGCCGCTCGGGAGGCGGTTCCTGCCGGGACCGCCGGAGGGCTACGCCGACTACGCGGTGGAGGTGCCGACGTACGGCGACCGGTTCGCGCCGTACGCACCCGTGGACCCGGAGGAGCCCGCGCTGATCGTGGCCGGGGCGGAGTTCACGGGGGCCGAGGTCGTGGAGCGGGCGCGGGCCGACGCGGCCGGGCTGGGGCTCACGGGACCTGGGGCCCGGCTGCTGACGGGGCTGCCGTACGACACCTGGGAGGGGCTGAGCGCCGGGCTGTACGCGGCGCTGGCGAGCGGAGGCTCCGTGGTGCTGTGCCGGCACCTGGAGGAGCTGGGGGACGAGGGGCTGGCGAAGCGGATCGAGAGCGAGCGGGTGACCGCGACGGTTCGCTAGCCGCTGGGCTCCGGGAGTGGGGGCGTTCACCGGGCACCCGGGCTGCCCTTGCGGTGGGGGCGTTCACCGGAAACCCGGGGCTACCCCGCGGTGGGGGCGTTCACCGGAAACCTGGGGCTGCCCCTGCGGTGGGGGCGTGGCCCACACTCCGGCACCGATATGGCAACGGCGCGCGGGACGAGCCGCACGATCCGGAACCGATACGGCACCGGCGCGCAGGGCGAGCCGCACGATCCGGAACCGATACGGCACCGGCGCGCAGGGCGAGCCGCACGATCCGGAACCGATACGGCACCGGCGCGCAGAGCGAGCCGCACGGTCCCCGACCGACACCACACCCGCCCGCGAAACGAACCACACGACCCCCGACCGACACCACACCCGCGCGGACATCACACCGGGCCGGGGGCCGGCCACCGACGGCGGGAGGACCCCGGCGACGGGCCGGGCACGGCCCTGAGGTGGGGCGGGGGCACACGGGAGCCAGGCCAGGGACCCGGCCGGGGGCGAGCGGCCCGGAGGGGCCGAGGTACAGACGGGAGCCAGGTCAGGGACCAGTCGGAGGTGGCCCGGGGGCGGTGCGGAAGTGGGCCGGGGACCGGAAGCCGAAGTCCCCCATTCGGCGCAGTCCCACCCGCACCCACGGCCCCGGCGCGCCATGGTCGTAGGAGCAGCACGAGACGCCCAGCCCACACGACACGCTCGAACGCCATGAGGGGTGGACCCAGACGTGACCGACACCTCAGGCCTGCCCTCCGGGCCGAACGGCGACGACGCGGCCGAGGTCGTCCCGGGCCGGGGCGCCGCCGGGCCGGGCGCGGGGGCCTCCGCGACCGGCCGGGGGCTGATACGGCGGCGTGAGCGGCGATGGGTGCAGGGAGCGGCGATCGGGGTGGTCCTCCTCGTCGTCGGCGCGGTCGTGGTCGGGTGGACGGTGTACGCGACGCTGAACGGCAACATCACCGCGGACGAGGCGGCCGCCGCCGAGCTCGCCCGGTACGAGAAGGAGCGGCCCACGTCGCTCGTGCGTGACGCGCAGAACATCCTGCTGATCGGGTCGGACTCGCGCTCGGGGGACGAGAACGCGAAGTACGGACGGGACTCCGGGACCGAGCGGTCGGACACGACGATCCTGTTGCACCTGGCCGCGGGGCGAGGCAGCGCCACCGCCGTCTCGCTGCCCCGCGACCTGATGGTGGACGTGCCCTCGTGCCTGCGCCCGGACGGCAGCCGTACCGAGCCGATGTTCTCGATGTTCAACTACGCCTTCGAGATGGGCGGATCCGCCTGCTCGGTGCGCACCGTCGAGAAGCTCACCGACATCCGCATCGATCACTACATCGTCGTCGACTTCAACGGGTTCAAGGACATGGTGGACGCGGTCGACGGGGTCCAGGTGTGCCTGAAGGAGCCCGTCGACGACAAGGCCGCCAAGCTGCGGCTGCCCGCGGGCCGTGTGACGCTCGACGGCGAGCAGGCCCTCGGATACGTCCGCGCCCGCAAGTCCCTCGGCAACGGCAGCGACACCGACCGGATGGACCGGCAGCAGCGGTTCCTCGGGGCGCTCGTGAACAAGGTCCAGAGCAATGACGTACTGCTGAATCCCGGCAAGCTCTACCCCGTGCTGGACGCGGCGACGTCGTCGCTCACCACCGACCCGGATCTGGCGAGTCTGCGCGGACTCTACGAACTCGTGCGCGGGCTGCGCGATCTTCCCACCGAACGCGTGCAGTTCCTGACCGTTCCGCGGGAGTCGTACGTCTACAACGCCAATCGCGACCAACTGGTGGAGCCGGAGGCCGAGCGGCTGTTCGAGCGGCTGCGCCGGGACGCGCCGCTGGAGGTCTCCGAGGACGCCGCGCAGAATTCCGGCGATTCCGGTGCGAAAGCTTCCGCCTCCCCCACCCCCACCTTCCACGGCAACACGGCCGCCGAAGCGGGCTGCGAGTAAAGCACTCACCAAGCCGAGGGACTTCCGCGAACTCCAGTTCAAGGAAATGGGCGTATTGCCCAGTTGTAGGGACGTGGAATTTGTCACCATCGTCGCTTGACGCTGAACTGGGCAGATAGTGTGAGCGCCCCGGTGCACCCGGCCGCGAGGTCCTTCCTTGGGTCGCGCACTGAGTGACCGTGACCCGAGCGCCTTTCAGGGGGGAAAAGGCGCCGCGTGGCCCCGACGGAGGATTCGGACAACCGTGGACGCGCAAGGCCGTGGGCGGGCGGACAACATCGACCCCGCAGACCAGTGGGTACTCAATCCGAACACCGGCGAATACGAACTGCGACTGACTCCTTCCGCACCGCAATCAGCGGTTCCCGGGCCTCGTAGATCCGCGTCACGCGGAGCCGGCGGCTCGGGTGCGGACGCGGGTGCCGTACGCAGTCGTGTCGCCGCGCCCGGACGGGAGACGGAGGCGCCGGGCCGCGAGATCCCAGCGCCGCGCCGACGCCGTGGCGAGCCAGAGGAGCCGCCGCCCGGACGGAGGGGGCGGCGGCCGGCGAAGAAGAAGTCGCGAGCGAAGAAGATCGTGCTGTGGACCGGCGGCACGATGGCCTTCGTGCTGGTCGCGGCCGCCGGTGCCGGCTACCTCTACATCGAGCACCTCAACAGCAACATCCAGTCGTCCCCGGACGACGGCGCGAGCACCGGTGGCTTCAACAAGGACAAGGCGATCAACGTCCTGGTGATCGGTACCGACAAGCGCACCGGCTCGGGCAACGAGGGCTACGGCGACTCCGGCAGCGTCGGCCACGCCGACACCACGATCCTGTTGCACGTCTCCAAGGACCGTACGAACGCGACCGCCCTCAGCATCCCGCGTGACCTGATCGTGGACGTTCCGGACTGCCCGACCACGCAGGAGGACGGCTCCAGCAAGGTCATCCCGGGCACGGACGGTGTCCGCTTCAACACCAGCCTCGGCCAGGACGGCCGTACGCCCAGCTGCACCATGCGCACGGTCACCGAGCTGACCGGGATCACCCCGGACAACTTCATGGTCGCCGACTTCAACGCGGTCAAGTCGCTGACCACGGCGGTCGACGGGGTCGACGTGTGTCTCGCCAAGGACATCAAGGACCCCGATTCACACCTGAATCTCAAGAAGGGCACGCGGCACATCGAGGGCGAGACGGCACTCGCGTTCGTACGGACGCGGCACGCCGTCGGCTTCGGCGGCGACCTGAGCCGGATCACGCTGCAACAGCAGTTCCTGAGCGCGCTGATGCGCAAGCTGAAGTCCAACTCCACCCTCACCAGCCCGACCAAGATGGTGAAGGTGGCCGAGGCGGCCACCAAGGCGCTGACCGTGGACTCCCAGCTCGACAGCATCAACAAGCTGAAGGACCTCGGCCTGGAGATGGGCAAGCTCGACCCCAAGAACCTGACCTTCACGACGGTGCCGGTGCTCGACAACCCCGCCGAGAAGGTGAAGGCCACGGTCGTCGTGAACGAGAACACGGCCCCCACCGTCTTCCAGTTGATCCAGGACGACGTCTCCTTCACCGAGGTCGCGGCGGAGAAGAAGAAGGCCAAGGACCAGGAGGCCGCGGCGGCCGCCAAGCGGCTCCAGGGAACCAAGTCCTCGGCCTCCGAGGTGCGGGTGCGCATCCTCAACGGCGGGGCCGTCGCCGGAAGTGCACAGAAAACTCTTAACTGGTTGCAGATTGAAGAGGGCGTAACGAAGTCGGAGAATGCAGGCAACGCGTCGACGGCGCTGAGCAGGACAACACTTGAGTACGCGCCCGACCAGGCCGACCAGGCACGCAAGCTCGCCGCGCTCATGGGTCTCTCCGGATCCGCGCTGAAGCCCGGCAAGAGCGTGACCAACTCGCAGGGTCTGCCCGCGATGACGCTGACTCTCGGCAAGGACTTCAAGGGCGCGGGCGTCTCGCTGACCGCGCCGACGAAGGTGCCGGACACCGTCGACACGTCCACAGCGGACAAGGTTGAGTGCGCCAAGTGACCTAACGGGTCCGTCACGCGTCTTAGAAGGCGCGGGGCGGACCCGTGTGTCAGGCGCAGGGTGGGGAGGGCTGGGAGTTGGCGCAGAGCAGCGTGCGGGGGGAGGCGCCCGCGGTGGAGGGCACGACGTCGCTCACACCGCAGGACCGGAACGTACCGGTGGACCAGGGACAGCGCGGCGGTGGGGGCCGTCAGCGCGGTGGCGACGGCACCGGCGGCACCGGCGGCACCGGCGGCACCGGCAAACCGGGCCGCAAACGGCGCGTGTTGCGCTGGTCGGCGACGGTGATGGCGGTGGTCATACTCGGCACCGCGGGTGCCGGTTACCTGTACTACCGGCACCTGAACGGGAACATCCAGAAGGACGCCCTGAACATCGGTGACGAGAAGGACAGGGCGGCGCAGACGCAGGCCAACTCGGCGGGCCAGACCCCGCTGAACATCCTGCTGATCGGTTCGGACGCCCGGGACACCGAGGAGAACCAGAAGCTCGGCGGCGCCCGGGAGACCTTCGGCGGCGTTCCGCTCGCCGACGTCCAGATGCTGCTGCACGTCTCCGCCGACCGCTCCAACATGTCGGTCGTGAGCATGCCGCGCGACACCCTGCTCGACATCCCCAAGTGCACGGACCCCGACACCGGCAAGGTGTACGCGGCGAGCACCTCGACCGTGATGACGAACGAGTCGCTGGGCCGCGGCGGTCCGGGCTGCACGGTGGCCACCTGGGAGAAGCTCACCGACATCCACATCGACCACTTCATGATGATCGACTTCGCGGGTGTGGTGTCGATGGCGGACGCCATCGGCGGGGTCCCGGTCTGTGTGAGCGACAACGTCTACTCGCACACCTCCACCGGCCACGGTTCGGGCCTCAAACTGAAGGAGGGCACGACGTCGATCAAGGGCAAGCAGGCCCTCGAGTGGCTGCGCACCCGGTACGGCTTCGAGGACGGCAGTGACCTCGCGCGCGCCAAGGCGCAGCACATGTACATGAACTCGATGGTCCGCGAGCTGCGCGCCAGCGCGAAGCTGAGCAGCCCGAACAAGCTGCGCAAGCTCGCCGAGGCGGCCACGCAGGCGATCACCGTCGACGACGGTCTGGGCACCATCACGAAGATGTACGACCTGGCGACCGAGCTCAAGAAGGTGCCGACCGACCGCATCACGATGACGACGATGCCGAACGAGTACGTCGGCGCGCGCGTGAAGCCCACCGAGGACGCCGCGAAGCTGTTCCGTCTGGTGCGCGAGGACATCGCCCTCGACGGCAAGGACAAGAAGAAGACCACCACCGCCACGCCGGCGGCCGAGGACCCGGCGGCCGCGGACGACCGGATCGCGGTCCAGGTCCGCAACGCCACCCGCACCAGCACCCTGGCCCCGGCCGCCGGGCGGGCGACGGCGGTGACGCAGCTGCTGGTCGGCAAGGGCTTCACCGAGGCCAAGGCGGACACGTCGGCGGCCACGGCCGAGGAGACCACGCTGGTCCGTTACCCGAGCGCCGACCTCAAGGGCGACGCGGAGCGGGTCGCGAAGGCCCTGGGCATCCCGGCGACCGCGGTGGAGAAGTCCACCGACGTGTCCGGGGTGACGCTCGTGGTGGGCGCGGACTGGCGGTCGGGTACGGCGTACAAGGCGCCGGCGGGCGACGACAGGACGCCGGAGTCGGCGGAGGCGATCAACGCGTCCGACACCTCGCAGTGCATGCAGGTCGACCCGGACTACACCTGGTAGGCCACCGCCACCCGCACGCACATCGGCCCGGACCGCGGGAACACGGTCCGGGCCGAGACGTTTCTGCGAGGCCGCTCACCCGCAGCTCAGGCAGCTCAGGCAGCTCAGTGGGAGCTGAGCACCGCGGGACGCCGGGACGCCATGACCTTACGGGCCAGCGACCGGGGGCTGGTGAGGAAGCCCCATCCCCACGACATGTGCATGGTGGCCAGCGCCACGGGGATCCGCAGCCGTGCCTTCAGCGGCAGCCCCTTGCCCGCGGGCAGCGACCCGGCGGCGATCGCCGCGAGGTAACCGCCGGGGATCACCAGGCCCCACGGGGTGAGCGCCGCGCCCACCACGACACCCGCGGCGATCGCGCACACCGCGGTCGGCGGGGCGAGGTAGCGCAGGTTGATGGAGCCCTCGTGGTAGCGGGCGACGACGTGCCGCCAGCGGCCGTAGTCCTTGTACTGCTTGGCGAGCGCCCGCACGCTGGGGCGCGGCCGGTAGGACACCTTCAGCTCGGGCGAGAACCAGATGAGGCCGCCGGCCTCCCGGATCCGGAAGTTCAGCTCCCAGTCCTGGGCGCGGATGAACTCCTCGTTGTAGCCGCCCTGCCGCTCCAGCGCCTCGCGCCGGAAGACGCCCAGATACACCGTCTCGGCCGGGCCGGCCTGTCCACCCGTGTGGAAGGCGGCGTTGCCGACGCCGATCTTCGAGGTCATGGCCGCGGCGACCGCGTGCTCCCAGTCGTTCTCGCCCTCGGCGTGCATGATGCCGCCGACGTTCTGCGCGCCGGTCTCCTCCAGGAGCCGTACGGCGGTGGCGATGTAGTTCGGCGAGAGCATGCCGTGGCCGTCGACGCGGACGACGATCGGATGGCGGGAGGCCTTGATCGCGGCGTTCAGGGCGGCGGGCGTGCGACCGGTCGGGTTCGGCACGGTGTGCACGCGCGGATCTTCGCGGACGAGTTCGGCGGCGATCTCGTCCGTACGGTCCGTGGACGGACCGATGGCGATCACGACCTCCATCTCGCCGGCGTACTCCTGCGCGAGGATCGCTCGGACGGCTCCGCGCAGATGCCGTTCCTCGTTGAGGACGGGCATGATCACGGACACGGCGGGAAGCTGCACGTCGGACTTGGCGTTCATCGGTGCTCACGTTACCGCGAACGGGGGACACCGGTGCGCGCCGCCGGGCACTGACCCGGGCGACAGATCGTATCGGCCTACTGTTTCCACGGATCCCACGTACGGCCCTCGTCCGGAGGTGTCCCCTTGCCCACACCGCCCCGCTCGCCCGCCCGGCCGCAGCGCCGCCCGCAGCCGTCCCGCCGCCCGCCGCGGCCACCCGTACGGCGCAGGAAGCCGCGCTGGGCCATGCGGGCGGTGACGACGCTGTCGGTGGTGGTGCTCGCCGCCGCCGGGATCGGGCACTCCGTGGTCGCGAGCCTCGACGCGGGCATCGCCCGGGTCGACCCCTTCAAGGACATGAAGAACCGCCCCCGCGCGGGCCACGGCATGAACGTCCTGCTGGTCGGCACCGACGGCCGCGAGAAGATCACCGAGGCCGAGCGGCGCGCGTACCGGCTCGGCGGCGCGCCCTGCCACTGCACCGACACGATCATGATCGTGCACATCTCGGAGGACCGGCGGCGGGCCAGCGTGGTGAGCCTGCCGCGCGACAGCTACGCCGACACGCCCGCGCACACCGACCAGACCACCGGCAAGGAGCACAGCAGCCACTCGCTCAAGCTGAACGCCGCGTACGCGGAGGGCGGGCCGCAGCTGACCGTGCGCACGGTCGAGAACATGACCCATGTGAAGATCGACCACTATCTGGAGGTCGACTTCACCAGCTTCATGAAGACGGTGGACGTGCTCGGCGGTGTGCGGATCTGCACCACCCAGCCGCTGAAGGACTCCTACACCGGACTCGACCTCCCGGCCGGCGCCCACACGCTGAACGGCGGGCAGGCCCTCCAGTACGTCCGCTCCCGGCACGTCGACGGCGCCTCCGACCTCGGCCGGATGCAGCGCCAGCAGCGCTTCCTGGCGGCGTTGGTGGACCGGGCCACGTCCTCCGGGGTGCTGCTGAACCCGATCCGGTTCCGGGACGTCACCCGGGCGGTGCTGAGCTCGGTGCGCGCGGACAAGGGCTTCGGCACGGACGAACTGCTGGACCTCGGCCGGGCGATGCGCGACTTCTCGCCGTCCTCCTCGGAGTTCACCACCGTGCCCATCGGTCAGATGGGATACGCCGTCAAGGGCATCGGCTCGACGCTGAAGTGGGACCCCGTCAGGTCCGGGCGCCTCTTCCAGGCCCTGCGCGACGACCACCCCCTGGCCGCTCCCCGTCCCCGCAGCACGGCGGTGCGGGTGGCGGTGGCACCGCAGCAGATCCGGGTCCAGGTGGAGAACGGCACCGGCACCGCCGGGCTCGGCAGGCGTGTGGACGCCGCCCTGGCCGCCACCGGCTTCCGCACCACCCACCGTCCCGTGAACGCCGCCGACCGCGCCGTCGCGCGCACGGTCATCGCCTACGACCCCCGCTGGGACCGCTCGGCGAAGTCCCTCGCGGCCGCCCTGCCGGGCAGCGAACTGCGGCCGGTGCCCGACCAGGGGGCCGTACTGAGGGTGATCGCCGGGTCGGACTTCCGGGAGGTGCGGAAGGTGCGGGCGGAGGACCAGCAGTACCGGGGCCGGTTCGAGGCGGCCCGGGGTGACGAGGTCGGGTGCGCGTAGCGGCGGGTGAGGGCGCGTCGGTCACGCCGTACGCGATCACGGCGTGGGGGCAGGCCGGCCCGGTCCGGTCGGGCCCCGATGGCGAGGGGCGGCCGGGAGGCGTACGACGGAAGGGAACGGGGCCCGCGCCCGGGCCCCTCTCAGCCCCTGGGAGAAGCCATGACCCAGCCCGGAACCATGACAGCCATGAGCAAGGAGATGCAGGACTGCGTCGAGGCCTGCATGGCCTGCCACACGACGTGCGAGGAGACCATGAGCTCCTGCCTGCACAAGGGCGACCAGGCCCAGATGCAGATCATGCGCGCGCTGATGGACTGCTCCGAGATGACCCGCATGTGCGCCGACATGATGATGCGCCGCTCGCCGATGTCCGCCGAGATGTGCGCCATGTGCGCGAAGGCCTGCGACATGTGCGCCGAGGCGTGTATGTCCATGCCGGACGACGAGCAGCTGATGCGCTGCGCCGAGTCCTGTCGCCGCTGCGCCGAGTCGTGCCGCTCGATGGCGAGCGTCCGGATGTGACGTCGGCCGGCACATGAGGTCGGCCCGCACAGGACGTCGGCCCGACCGGCTTCGAGGGCACCCCGCGGGGTGCCCTCGTCGCGTCGTGGCAGGCCGGCCGCGTGATCAGTGCGACGGAGGCCTTCGACGCGGCCGAGCGGGCGATGTGGGACGGGCGGGCGACGGCGTACGCGGCGAGTTTCGCCCGGCTGTGCGCGCACCCGGTCGGGGCGCTGCTGGACGCGGCGGGCGTGACCGCGGGGACGTACGTCCTCGACACCGGGACCGGCACGGGTACGGCGGCGGTGGCGGCCCGGGCGCGCGGGGCGCGGGTGCGTGCCGTGGACGCCGACGCCGGGATGGTGGCGGCGGCCCGTGGCCGGGGGATCGACGCGCGGGTAGCCGTGCTGCCCGGCCTGCCCTTCCCGGACGGCGAGTTCGACGCCGTCGTGGGGAACTTCGTCGTCAACCACGTCGGCCGCCCGCGGGCCGCGCTCGCCGAGTTGCGGCGGGTGCTGCGGCCGGGCGGGCGGCTCGCGGTGACGCTGTGGGCGGGCGGGGGCCAGGCCGGGATGGAGTTGCTGGGACGGGCCTGCGAGGCCGCCGGGGCCGTACCGCCGGCGTATCTGCCCCGCCTCGACCCGGCCGAGGACTTCCCCCGGACCCCGGAGGGTCTCGCCGGACTGCTGACGGACGCAGGTCTCGCGGCGGCCGAGGGCGGCACGCTGCACTGGGAGCACCGGGCGGGCGTGGAGGAGTGGTGGGGCGGCGCCGCCGCCGGGATCGCCACGATCGGGCGCGTCGTCACCTCGCAGACCCCGAAGACCGTCGCCCTCATCAGGCGGGAGTACGACCGCCTGGCCGCCGGGGTCACCGACGGCGACGGCCTGCTGACGCTGCCGCACACGGCGCTGCTGGGACACGGGACGGCGTAGCCGCGCCCGGTCAGCCGAACAGCGGCTCCAGGGCCCGCGCCAGGTCCGGCGCCGTACGGAAGTGCACGGTCCGCATGCCCAGGGCGGCCGCCGCCTCGACGTTCTCCGCGGTGTCGTCGACGAACAGGCACCGGTCGAGACGGACGCCCGCCCGGGCCGCCGCGAGTTCGAGGATGCGGGGGTCGGGCTTGGCGAGGCCCACCCGGGCGCTGCTGACGACGTGGTCGGCGAGGTCGGTCAGCCCGAGCGACTCGAGGTCGGCCTCCAGACCCAGCGTGGCGTTGGTCACGAGGACCAGCGGCACCCGGGTGCGGACCCGGCGCAGCAGGGACACCACCGCGTCGTCGGCGTGGAAGGGCGACTCCAGCAGGGCGGTGCCGAGCTCCCAGGCCGTCGCCTCGGGCACCAGCCCGGCCAGGCCCTGGGCGATGGACTCCACCCACTCCTGCTCGGTGGCCAGGCCCAGCAGTACCGGCAGGTCGACCTCCGGTGCGAAGGCCACCTTCATCGTGGTGCCCTCGGCCAGTCCGGCGGCGCGCTCCAGCGCCTCCAGACCGGACGGGTCGAAGTGCCGTACGACGTTGTCGACGTCGCACAGCACCGCGTCGAACGGCCTTCTGTGCCCGGGCGAGGCGGCCGCGCCGGTCGGGTCAGTCACTCGACACCGTGACCTTCTCGTCGTTGTTCAGCTCGTTCACCAACGTCTTGACCTTGGCCTTGTCCCAGACGAGGTTGCCGCCGGAGGAACCCGAGATCGGCATGTTCATCGAGACGCCGTCGCCGCCGTTGACGCCCTTCATCGCGAAGAACATGGAGCCCAGGTCCCACAGACCCATGTCCTTGTCGACGATCAGGGAGTCCAGGCCCGCGCCCATGGTCGGGTAGAGCTTGAAGGGGTTCAGGACCGTCGAGGGGGTGGCCACCTGGTGGGCCAGCGCGGCGAGGAACTTCTGCTGGTTCTTCGTGCGCTCCAGGTCGGACGCGGCGAAGGCGTGCCGGGTACGCACGAAGGCCAGGGCCTCCTCGCCGTTCAGGGTCTGCTTGCCGGCCTTGAAGTCGGCGCCCGAGTACTTGTCCTTGAACGCCTTGTCGATGGTGATGTCCACGCCGCCGACCGCGTCCACGATGCTCGCGAAGCCGTTGAAGCCGATCTCCACGTAGTGGTCGATGTGCAGGCCGGTGTTGAACTCGACCGTGCGCACCAGCAGCGTCGGCCCGTCCTCGGCGTACGCCGCGTTCAGCTTCCTGTGCCGGCCCGTGCCCTTGAAGGTCTTGCCGGACTCGGAGCCCTGGTACGTCGGTATCTCCACGTCCGAGTCTCGGGGCAGCGAGATCAGCGTGTCGCCGTTGCCGCCGACGTGCAGGATCATCATCGAGTCGGTGCGCTTGCCCTCGGCGGAACCGGTGTGCAGCGCCTTCTTGTCGGCGGCCGACAGGCCCTCACGGCTGTCGGAGCCGACGATGAGGTAGTTCGTGCCGTCGCCCGCCTCGGGCCGGTCGATGACCGTCGACAGGTCGACCTCGCGCCGCAGCTTGCCGTCGGCCCAGAAGTACGTGCCGATCGTCGTCACCGCGAGCACGGTCACCACGGTGATCGCCGTCCACTTGATACGGCGGCGCCAGTTCGGCCGGGGCCGCGCCCCGTACGCACCGGGGCCCTCCGGACCACCGGGACCGCCGCCACCCGGCGCGCCGTAGACGTGGCCCGTGTTGTAGCCGCTGTCGTAGCCCTGGCCGTCGTCATAGCCCTGGCCGTCGGTGTACGACGGCTGCTGCGGGACGCCGCCTCCGTACGGCGGCGCGGACGGACCGGGACCGTAGCCGCCGCCCTGTCCGGGCGGAGCCGTAGGGCCACGACGGACCTGCCGCATCACGCGCGCACTCTCGGGCTGTGCGTTCGCGCTGCCGCGTCCGTACTGGCGGCCACCGTTTTCGTCGGACCATGCCTCGGGCCAATCGCTCATGGGCCCCAGTGTGCAGGGATCCCCCATGTGGCTTACAAGGGTCGTCGGAAAATCACAGCCCCGCTGTTGCCAAGCTGACACAAATTCCCGGGTTGTCACCTCCGCATAGGGTGGGGGTCATGACAGACCAGGCTCTTGCACTGGAGTCGGAGACGCCGGGCATACCCGGCAGGCCGACTTCCGCGTCCCGCACCACCCTCAGCCACATCATGACCCACAACGACACCAACCTCCTGGGCACGGTGCACGGCGGGGTGATCATGAAGCTGGTCGACGACGCGGCGGGCGCGGTGGCCGGCCGGCACAGCGGTGGCCCCGCCGTCACGGCGTCCATGGACGAGATGGTGTTCCTGGAGCCGGTCCGCGTCGGCGACCTCGTGCACGTGAAGGCCCAGGTCAACTGGACCGGCCGGACCTCGATGGAGGTCGGGGTGCGGGTCCTGGCCGAGCGTTGGAACGAGTCCACCCCGGCCAGCCAGGTCGGCTCGGCGTACCTGGTGTTCGCCGCGGTGGACGCCGAGGGCAAGCCGCGCCGGGTACCGCCGGTGCTGCCCGAGACGGAACGTGACGAGCGTCGCTGCCAGGAGGCCCAGATCCGCCGTACCCACCGCCTCGCCCGCCGCAGGGCGATCATGGAGCTGCGGGAACGCCGCGCGGCGGAGGGCATCACGGACTGAGGCTGACCGATCGACCGGCCGAGCGCCGGTCCGGGACGGTCCGGGACCCGCCGAGGACCGGCCCGGAACAGCCACGAAGACACGGAAGCCCCCGGCGGCGTGCCGGGGGCTTCGTTGTGCGCGAGCCCCGCGTGGGGCGCGCGTGGGGCGTGCGTGGGGCGTGCGTGCGGGGTTACGGCAGGTTGCGCGCCATCACGATGCGCTGGACCTGGTTCGTGCCCTCGTAGATCTGGGTGATCTTCGCGTCGCGCATCATGCGCTCGACCGGGTAGTCGCGGGTGTAGCCGTAGCCGCCCAGCAGCTGGACCGCGTCCGTGGTGACCTCCATGGCCACGTCCGAGGCGAAGCACTTGGCGGCCGCGCCCTGGAAGGTGAGGTCCTTGTCACCCCGCTCCGACTTGGCGGCGGCCGCGTACGTCAGCTGGCGTGCGGCCTCGATCTTCATGGCCATGTCGGCGAGCATGAACTGGATGCCCTGGAAGTCGGCGATCGGCTTGCCGAACTGCTTGCGCTCCTGGACGTAGCCCTTGGCGTAGTCGAGGGCGCCCTGGGCGATGCCGAGGGCCTGGGCGGCGATGGTGATGCGGGTGTGGTCCAGGGTCTTCATCGCCGTGGCGAAGCCGGTGCCCTCCTCGCCGATCATGCGGTCCGCGGGGATGCGGACGTTGTCGAGGTAGACCTCACGGGTAGGGGAGCCCTTGATGCCGAGCTTCTTCTCCGGGGCGCCGAAGGAGACACCCTCGTCCGACTTCTCGACCACGAAGGCCGAGATGCCCTTCGAGCGCTTCGTCGGGTCCGTGACCGCCATCACCGTGTAGAACTCGGAGACGCCCGCGTTGGTGATCCAGCGCTTCACGCCGTTGAGGACGTAGTCGTCACCGTCACGGACGGCCTTCGTCTTCATGCCGGCCGCGTCGGAGCCCGCGTCGGGCTCGGAGAGGCAGTACGAGAACATCCCCTCACCCTTGGCGAGCGGGGTCAGGTACTTCTTCTTGAGGTCCTCGCCGCCGGAGAGGATCACCGGGAGCGAGCCGAGCTTGTTCACCGCCGGGATCAGCGAGGAGGACGCGCACGCCCGCGCCACCTCCTCGATCACGATCACCGTCGCCAGCGCGTCCGCGCCGGCGCCGCCGTACGACTCGGGGACGTGCACGGCGTGCAGATCGCCCGCGACCAGCGCGTCGAGCGCCTCCTGCGGGAAACGGGCTTCCTCGTCCACCGCGGCGGCGTACGGCGCGATCTTCGCGTCGGCCAGCGAGCGAATGGCGTCGCGGAGCATGTCGTGCTCCTCGGACGGGCGGTACAGGTCGAAGTCAGCCGATCCGGCCAAGGTCTCTCACGCTCCAAGGACACTGCGCTAATTACCGTTAAGTAACCCAAATTTTAGGGGTACGCCCACGGGACAGATACGTGAGCTTGGCGACAGCGGGAAATCTGCCGGTTGAAGCCGCGCCACGTGCCCCGACTATGCTCGGTCCGCGCATCCGACGCCATACAACCCTGGAGCATGCATGGCCGCCCTCAAGATCACCGTGATCGGCACCGGTTATCTCGGCGCCACGCACGCCGCGGCCATGGCCGAGCTCGGCTTCGACGTTCTCGCGCTCGACATCGTGCGCGAGAAGATCGAGATGCTGGAGCGGGGCGAGACCCCGATGTACGAGCCGGGACTCGAAGAGCTGCTGCGGCGGCATGTCGCCGGGTTCGAGGGCAGCACCGGACGACTGCGCTTCACCCAGGACTGGGCGGAGGTCGGGGCGTTCGGCGACATCCACTTCGTCTGTGTGAACACCCCGCAGAAGCACGGCGAGTACGCCTGCGACATGTCGTACGTCGACTCCGCCGTCGCCTCGCTCGCGCCGCATCTGGCCCGTCCCGCGCTCGTCGTCGGCAAGTCCACCGTGCCCGTCGGCTCCGCGGACCGGCTGGCCCGCATGATCGCCGAGCTCGCGCCGGCCGGCCCGGACGCCGAACTGGCCTGGAACCCGGAGTTCCTGCGCGAGGGCTTCGCCGTCCAGGACACCCTGCACCCCGACCGGATCGTGGTGGGCGTGCGCAGCGAACGCGCGGAGAAGCTGCTGCGGCAGGTGTACGCCACCCCCGTCGGCGAGGGGTCGCCGTTCGTCGTCACCGACTTCCCCACCGCCGAGCTCGTGAAGACCTCCGCGAACTCCTTCCTCGCCACCAAGATCTCCTTCATCAACGCGATGGCGGAGGTGTGCGAGGCGGCGGGCGGTGATGTCGCCAAGCTGGCGGAGGCGATCGGGCACGACGACCGGATCGGCAAGAAGTTCCTGCGGGCCGGGATCGGCTTCGGCGGCGGCTGTCTGCCGAAGGACATCCGGGCGTTCATGGCGCGCGCCGGTGAGCTCGGTGCCGACCAGGCGCTGACCTTCCTGCGCGAGATCGACTCCATCAACATGCGCCAGCGCGGACAGATGGTGGAGCTGGCCCGGCAGGCGCTGGGCGGCGGTCCCTTCCTGGGCAAGCGGGTCGCCGTGCTCGGCGCCACCTTCAAGCCCGACTCGGACGACGTACGGGACTCCCCCGCGCTGAACGTCGCCGGTCAGATACACCTCCAGGGCGGCCAGGTGACCGTCTACGACCCCAAGGGCATGACCAACGCGCGCCGGGTCTTCCCGACGCTGGGCTACGCCGACTCGGCGCTGGAGGCGGTGCGGGGCGCCGACGTCGTCCTGCACCTGACCGAGTGGCGGGAGTTCCGGGAGCTGGACCCGGCGGAGCTCGGCGAGGTCGCGGCGGCCCGGCTGATCCTCGACGGACGCAACGCGCTCGACCCCGAGCTGTGGCGCAAGGCCGGCTGGACGTACCGGGCGATGGGACGCCCGACCGCCTGAGACGGTCCTCCGGCAAGGGCCCTGCCCGAAACGACCGCCGCCGAAGGTCTCCCCGACACGGTCCGCCGGGGACGAGCAGACCGGTCGTCGGTGCGAGCGGTCCCCGCGTACGGGCTGCCCGTACGCCCGTCCCAGCAGGCCGGACCGGCGATGCCGGTTCGGCCGAGGCTCAGTCGGCCGAACCGGCATCTTGCTGCATTCTGCCGCACCCGGCCGCCCCGTGACGCGGGAACCACCTGTGCGTCGGTCGCCCTTGCCAGACCCTTACCGCTCCTTGACGACCTCCTTGGCCCGGTACCGGCGCATCTTCGCGCGGGCCCCGCACACCGACATCGAGCACCAGCGGCCCCGGCCGGCCGGGCTGCGGTCGTAGTACGCCCAGTGGCAGGTCGCGGCCTCGCAGGCCTTCAGCCGGCTCCAGGTGCCCGCGACCAGGGACTCCGCCACGGCGGCCGCGACCCGGGACAGCAGCGGCGCCTCGGCGCCGGGGGCGATCCGGGCGGAGCCGTCCCGCTCGTCGACCGTCACGTAGAGCGGTGCCGCCGCCAGCAGGGCTCCCAGTGGGGGCGCCTCGCGATACGGCGGATGGCCCGCGTGCGCGAGCAGCGCCGTGCGCAGCGCTTCCCGCAGGTCGCGGGCGGCCGGCAGGTCGTCCTGGGCGAGGGCGAAGCGCGCCATGGCGGCGGGCGTGTCGAGGGCGTCGGCGCCCGTCTCGATGTCCAGCGTGTTCACCAGGGACTCGATCAACACCAGGCCGCCCGGTGCGGGCGATCTCTCACTCATCGCGGCACACCACCTCCCGACTCCCGGTATTTCCCTTGTGACGTTACCTCCTGTGCGGCAGCATGAGGTAACGGTTACCGGTTACCCGCCCCAATGGGTAACGGATGCCATGGGTGACGCCTGCAATGGGTGCGCCCGCACCACCCGCACGGACAACGCCGATCGAGGAGGAAGTCATGGCGCTCGCCAAGCTGGACGTCGTCGTCCTGGACTGTCCCGACCCCCGGGCCCTGGCCGGTTTCTACGCCGCGGTGCTCGGCGGCACCGTGGAGGAACACGACGACTGGGTCGACCTGAGGGTGAACGACGCCCAGACGCTGGCGTTCCAGGCCGCGCCGGGACACGTACCGCCGAAGTGGCCCGCGCCCGACGGCTCGCAGCAGTTCCACCTGGACCTGACCGTCGAGGACCTGGACGTGGCCGAGAAGGGGGTCCTGGCGCTCGGCGCACGGCCGCTGGACGCCGAGGACCGCTCGCGCACCTTCCGGGTCTACGCGGACCCGGCCGGGCACCCGTTCTGCCTCTGCGCCTGCTGACCGTCCGGTCGACCGGGCCGCCCGGCAGGCTTCGCCGGGGCGGGGTGGCGGACGCGCTCCGCCACCCCGCCCCGTGCGTCAGCCGTCAGCCGTCAGCCGTCAGCCGTCGAGAGACTCGATCGTCGCGTTGGAGGGCGCGCGGGTGGCCCGCAGGCCGCGCGCGACGTCCTCGGCCGCGCCCAGCACCCGGACCGAGTTCTGCCAGGTCAGCTTGGCCAGGTCCGGCCTGGACCAGCCGCGGTCGAGGAGCTCGGCGATCAGGTTGGGGTAGCCGGAGACGTCGTTCAGGCCGTCGGGGGTGAACGCCGTGCCGTCGTAGTCGCCGCCGATGCCGAGGTGGTCGATGCCGGCGACCTCGCGCATGTGGTCGAGGTGGTCGGCGACCGTCGCGACCGTGGCGACGGGACGCGGGGTGCTCTCCTCGAAGGCCTGGTGGACCCGCATCGCCTCGGCCGTGGTGTCCAGGTGGTGGAAACCGTGGGCGCGCATGTTCGCGTCGGCCGCGGCCGTCCAGTCGACCGCCGCCTGGAGCACGAACTTGGGCACGAACGTCACCATGGCGATGCCGCCGTTGGCGGGCAGCCGTTCCAGGATGTCGTCCGGGATGTTGCGCGGGTGGTCGCAGACGGCCCGGGACGAGGAGTGCGAGAAGATCACCGGCGCGGACGAGGTGTCCAGCGCGTCGCGCATGGTCGTCGCCGCCACATGGGAGAGGTCGACGAGCATGCCCAGGCGGTTCATCTCCCGGACCACCTCGCGGCCGAAGGCGGACAGACCGCCGACCGCCGGCTTGTCGGTCGCCGAGTCCGCCCACGCCACGTTGTCGTTGTGGGTGAGGGTCAGGTAACGCACACCGAGGTCGTACAACCCCCGCAGCGTGCCGAGGGAGTTGGCGATCGAGTGGCCGCCCTCCGCGCCCATGAGGGAGGCGATACGGCCCTCGGACCGCGCGGCCTCCATGTCCGCCGCCGTCAGCGCCTGCCGCAGGTCCTGCGGGTGACGGTCGAGCAACTGCCGTACGCAGTCGATCTGTTCCAGCGTCGAGGGCACCGCGTCGGGCAGGTCCGAGCGGACGTAGACCGACCAGTACTGCGCGCCGACGCCGCCCTCGCGCAGGCGGGGGATGTCGGTGTGCAGATGGGCGTTCTGGTGGGTGGCGATGTCGCGGGCGTCGAGGTCGTAGCGGACCTGTTCGCGCAGGGCCCAGGGGAGGTCGTTGTGACCGTCCACGACCGGGAATTCGGCGAGGAGCGCGCGGGCTTCGTCGAGGGAGGTCATCGGCTCACTTCCCGAAACCGAAGCCGTTGCCGGCGCCGTCGACCTTGGCACGCAGACGCTTGCCCTTCTCGGTGGCCTGGTCGTTCAGCTCCTGCTGGAAGTCCCGCATCCGGGCCAGCAGGTCCTCGTCGTGAGCGGCGAGGATACGGGCCGCGAGCAGCCCCGCGTTGCGGGCACCGGCGACGGAGACGGTCGCGACCGGGACCCCGGCCGGCATCTGCACGATCGACAGCAGCGAGTCCATGCCGTCCAGGTACTTCAGCGGCACCGGGACCCCGATGACCGGCAGCGGGGTGACCGAGGCCAGCATGCCGGGCAGATGGGCGGCGCCGCCCGCACCCGCGATGATCACCTTGATGCCCCGGTCGGCGGCCTGCTCGCCGTACGCGATCATCTCGCGCGGCATGCGGTGCGCGGAGACCACGTCGACCTCGTACGCGATCTCGAACTCGTCGAGGGCCTGGGCGGCGGCCTCCATGACGGGCCAGTCGGAGTCCGACCCCATGACGATGCCTACAACTGGGCTCATTCGGTGATCGTGCCTCTCAGGTAGCCGGCAGCGTGACGGGCGCGCTCCAGCACGTCGTCGAGGTCGTCGCCGTAGGTATTGACGTGGCCGACCTTGCGGCCGGGTTTCACGTCCTTGCCGTACATGTGGATCTTCAGCTGGGGGTCGCGGGCCATGCAGTGCAGGTACGCGGAGTACATGTCCGGGTAGTCGCCGCCGAGGACGTTCACCATGACCGTCCACGGCGCCCGCGGGCGCGGATCGCCGAGGGGCAGGTCGAGGACGGCCCGGACGTGGTTGGCGAACTGGGACGTGATCGCGCCGTCCTGGGTCCAGTGGCCCGAGTTGTGCGGGCGCATGGCGAGTTCGTTCACGAGGATCCGGCCGTCCGCCGTCTGGAACAGCTCGACGGCGAGATGGCCGACGACACCGAGTTCCTTGGCGATGCGCAGCGCCATCTCCTCGGCCCGAAGCCCGAGGCCCGGGTCGAGGTCGGGGGCGGGGGCGATGACCGTGTCGCAGACGCCGTTCACCTGGCGGGACTCGACCACCGGGTAGGCGACCGCCTGGCCGTGCGGGGAGCGGACGACGTTCGCCGCCAGCTCCCGTACGAAGTCGACCTTCTCCTCGGCGAGGACCGCGACGCCGGCCCGGAAGGGGTCGGCGGCCTCCTCGACGGAGTCCACGACCCACACGCCCTTGCCGTCGTACCCGCCGCGGACGGTCTTCAGGACGACGGGAAAGCCGTCGCCCTCGGCCGCGAAGGCGGCCACGTCCTGAGGATCGGTGACGATGCGGTGCCGCGGGCACGGCACGCCGATCGCGTCGAGCCTCGCCCGCATCACGCCCTTGTCCTGGGCGTGCACGAGCGCGTCGGGGCCCGGCCGGACGGGGATGCCGTCCGCCTCCAGGGCCCTGAGGTGCTCGGTGGGCACATGCTCGTGATCGAACGTGATCACATCGCACCCGCGTGCGAACGCGCGCAGCGTGTCCAGGTCGCGATAGTCGCCGACGACGACATCGCTCACGACCTGTGCCGCGGAATCCTGTGGGGTGTCACTGAGGAGCTTGAACTTGATGCCGAGCGGGATGCCTGCCTCGTGTGTCATACGCGCGAGCTGGCCCCCGCCGACCATGCCGACTACCGGGAACGTCACGCCCCCAGGATATCGGCCACGCCGGGAAGGCCGGATTCCGCACCTCTTACCGTGCCCTTTCCCGCCTCATACCCGGCCCTTCCCGGCTTCTCGCCGAACTGTTTCCCGTCCGTGAGCCCGTCCACAGGAAAGGCTGAAGGGGGGCGGTTAGCATGGCTGGGTTGACGTAAACCGACCCGGACGGGGGCACGCACAGCCATGGAACACGGTTCCTCGGGGCTGCGACGACTCGTACGCGAGGTCGCGAAGTTCGGCGCCGTCGGTGGCGCCGGGCTTCTGGTGAATCTCGGTGTGTTCAACCTGGTGCGCCACACGACGGACCTTCCCGTCGTACGGGCCAGCGTCATCGCCACCGTCGTCGCCATCGTCTTCAACTACATCGGCTTCCGTTACTTCACGTACCGGGACCGTGACAAGGGCGGCCGTACGAAGGAACTGACCCTGTTCCTGCTGTTCAGCGTGGTCGGCCTGGTGATCGAGAACGGCGTGCTGTACGCGGCGACGTACTGGTTCGGCTGGGACAGCCCGTTGCAGAGCAACATCTTCAAGTTCCTCGGCATCGGCGTCGCCACGCTGTTCCGGTTCTGGTCCTACCGCAGCTGGGTGTTCAAGACACTGCCCGCGCGGGAGGCCGTCGCCGACGCGGAGTCGCTGCTGAAGGCGGAGTCGAAGAAGCAGCGCGCGGATCAGTGGGCGGGCTGACCCGCGTCCGTGACGGAGCCCGTCAGGGCCGACCCGGGCGGTGACCGGGCCCGTCAGGGCTGACCCGGAGGCCGTGAGGGCTGACCCGGAGGCCGTGAGGGCTGACCCGGAGGCCGTGAGGGAGCCCGTCAGGACTGACCCGGGGCAGTGACGGGGCCCGTCGGCCGGCGTCGGGAAGGCACCCGATCCGCGCCGGGGGCCGTGCGGGACCGACCGGACCCGGCGCTCCCCTAGCGCACCGTCGGCTCGTCCTCATCGTCCGCGGGCGGCCGCTTGAGCGGCGTGCGGGACAGGAACAGGCCGAACACCGGCGGCTGGGTCTGGAGCATCTCCAGTCGGCCGCCGTCCGCCTCCGCGAGGTCCCGGGCCACCGCGAGGCCGATGCCCGTCGAGTTGCGGCCGCTGATGGTGCGCTCGAAAATTCGCGCCCCGAGGTCGGCCGGGACACCGGGGCCCTCGTCCGTCACCTCGACGACCGCCTGGTTGCCGGTGACGCGGGTACGCAGCGCCACCGTGCCCCCGCCGTGCATGAGCGAGTTCTCGATCAGGGCCGCCAGCACCTGGGCCACCGCTCCCGGCGTCCCGACGGCCCGCAGATGACGCTTGCCCGAACTGACGATGGCGCGGCCCACACCGCGGTACGCCGGGCGCCACTCCGCGAGCTGCTGCTGGATGACCTCGTCGAGGTCGAAGGAGACGGCAGAGCCGGTGCGGGGGTCGCGGGCGTTCGTCAGGAGCCGCTCCACCACGTCCGTCAGGCGCTCCACCTGCGTGAGCGCGATGGTCGCCTCCTCCTTCACCGTGTCCGGGTCGTCGGTGAGGGTGATCTCCTCCAGCCGCATGGACAGCGCGGTCAGCGGTGTGCGGAGCTGGTGGGAGGCGTCGGCGGCCAGCCGCCGCTCGGCCGTCAGCATCCGGCCGATGCGTTCGGCGGAGGAGTCCAGGACGTCCGCGACCCGGTCCAGCTCGGGCACGCCGTACCGCTTGTGCCGGGGGCGCGGGTCGCCCGAGCCGAGGCGCTCGGCGGTCTCCGCGAGGTCGGTGAGCGGTGAGGCGAGGCGGTTGGCCTGGCGGACCGCGAGGAGCACCGCGGCCACGACGGCCAGCAGCGCAACCGCCCCGATGATCAGCAGCGTGCGGCCGACCTCCCGGGTCACGGACGAGCGCGGCTCCTCGACCGTGACCGTCTCGCCCTCCTCGCCCTTCGCGGTGGAGCGGATCACCTCACCGGTCGGCTTGGTGCCGACCTCGATGGTCCGCTCCCCCGGCATCACGATCCGGGCGTAGCGTTCCTGCGCGACCTGGCCGCGCAGTATCTGCGCGTTGACGGTCTCCTCGCCGAGCAGCCGGCTGTCCACGATGCTGGCCAGCCGCAGAGCCTCGGAGTCCACGCGCTCCTGGGCGCTGTTGCTGATCGTCCGGGTCTCCACGATCACCAGGGACACGCCGAAGACGGCGATGACGACGAGCACCACGGCCAGCGTGGACTGGATCAGTCGACGGCGCATGTCCTCTTACCTAGCGTTACCCGACGGGACGACGAGAAGGCGTTCAGCTCTTCTCGAAGCGGAAGCCCACTCCTCGTACCGTCGCGATGTAGCGGGGGTTCGCCGCGTCGTCGCCGAGCTTCTTGCGCAGCCAGGAGATGTGCATGTCGAGGGTCTTGGTCGACGACCACCAGGTGGTGTCCCAGACCTCGCGCATCAGCTGGTCGCGGGTGACGACCCGGCCCGCGTCGCGCACGAGCACCCTCAGCAGGTCGAACTCCTTGGCGGTGAGCTGGAGTTCCTCGTCGCCCATCCAGGCGCGGTGCGACTCGACGTCGATGCGCACACCGTGGGTGGCGGGCGGCTGCTGCGGCTCGGCGGCGCCGCGCCGCAGCAGGGCGCGGACGCGGGCCAGCAGTTCGGCGAGCCGGAAGGGCTTGGTGACGTAGTCGTCGGCGCCCGCGTCCAGACCGACGACGGTGTCCACCTCGTCGGCGCGCGCGGTCAGGATGAGGATGGGGACGGCGTGGCCTTCGGCGCGCAGCCGGCGGGCCACCTCGAGGCCGTCCATGCCGGGCAGGCCCAGGTCCAGCACGACCAGGTCGACGCCGCCCTGCATTCCTGCGTCGAGTGCGGTGGGGCCGTCCTCACGCACCTCGACCTCGTACCCTTCCCGGCGCAGGGCGCGGGCCAGCGGCTCCGAGATGGACGCGTCGTCCTCGGCGAGCAGTACACGGGTCATGAGCTGATGGTAGTCCGCCCCGGGCAGGCGTCGAAGTGTGATCGCACGTGCGGTTTCTTACCCAGGGACATGCCGGACACGGCTGCGCCGCGTCCGGTGACGCAGGCCCCCCAAAGCTCGCCGCGATCTTGGTACGGACCTGCGGTCGGGGGATGTCATCCTGGCAAGGGCCTTCGAAAGTGCGCGCACGGTTCCGTGATCACCTGTGATCCCTGTCTCAAGTCCTTCCATATGCGACGGTGTCCTGAAGTATGGTGAATCAACGCCTCTAGCACCACGGGGACCTTCGGCGAGCGGTTTCACGCTGAAGGTCTCTTTTGCGTGCGGGCCGGCTTCGCCGGCCTCGAAAGGAATGACCTGTGGCCGGGCCTCAGCGCAGTGACGCGCATTGAGGCGTGGATCCCGGTGGTCGCCGTCCACCGCTCCGTGATCCGGAGCGGACTCCCCGTGGGCGTGGGGTGGATGAGGCGAACCAGCCGGTGCCGGCCGCCCCCCACCGGGCGCGCAACGCTCAAGCAGCGCGTCCCGAGCAGCAAGGATCGACCAATGGCGTCCAGCCTGACGAAGGACTCGGTCTCCCCGGGCACCCCCGGTTCCGAGAAGACCTTCTTCGGCCACCCCCGCGGACTGGCCACTCTCTTCATGACGGAGATGTGGGAGCGTTTCTCCTACTACGGCATGAGGGCACTGCTCCCGCTGTACCTGGTCGCTCCGGGTGGCCTGCACCTGAGCGCGGCCACCGCGACCGCGATCTACTCGGTGTACCTGTCGCTCGTCTACCTGCTCGCCCTGCCGGGCGGCTGGTTCGCGGACCGCGTCCTGGGTCCCCGCAAGACCGTCGCCGTCGCCGGAATCGTCATCATGGTGGGCCACCTCACGCTGGCCCTGCCGTCGTCCGGCACCTTCTACGCGGGCCTCGGTCTGGTCGCGATCGGCTCCGGTCTGCTGAAGGCCAACATCTCGACGATGGTCGGCCACCTCTACGACGGCCCGGACGACCCGCGCCGCGACGGTGGCTTCACGCTCTTCTACATCGGCATCAACCTCGGCGCGTTCGCCGCGCCGCTGATCATCGGCACCGTCGGTGAGAACGTCAACTGGCACCTGGGCTTCGCGCTCGCCGCGCTCGGCATGGCCCTCGGCCTGGCCCAGTTCCTGCTCGGCCACCGCCACCTCGACGCGCGCTCCAGTGTCGTCCCGACGCCGCTGACCGCCGCGGAGAAGGCCGCGACGCTGCGCAAGTCCGGCTTCTGGGCGGCCGTCGCCGTCGTCTTCTACGCGATCGTCGGCTTCTCCGGCCACTACACGCTGAACTGGCTGCTGGTCCCGATCACCGTGGCCGGCCTGATCATCCCGGTCCTGGTCATCGCCCGCATCAAGCGCGACAAGAACCTGGACCGCGTCGAGCAGTCGAAGATGTCCGCGTACATCTGGTTCTTCGTCGCCGCGGCCGTCTTCTGGATGATCTACGACCAGGGCGGCTCGACCCTGTCGATCTTCGCCGACGAGTCGGCGAAGAACACGGTCTTCGGCTGGGAGTTCCCGGTCTCCTGGTACCAGTCCGTGAACCCGGTGCTGATCATGGCGCTGGCCCCGGTCTTCGCCTGGGCGTGGCTGGCGCTCGCCCGGCGCGGCAAGGAGCCGAGCACCGCGGTGAAGTTCGCGATGGGCCTGGTCCTGGTCGGCGCGTCCTTCTTCCTGTTCCTCGCCCCGCTGGCGATCGCCGACGGCGGTCACAAGGCGGCCGCGTTGTGGCTGGTGGCGATCTACTTCGTGCAGACCGTCGGTGAGCTGACGCTCTCCCCCGTCGGCCTCTCCGTCACCACGAAGATGGCGCCCGCGAAGTACGCCTCCCAGATGATGGGTGTCTGGTTCCTGGCCGTCACCGCCGGTGACGCCACGACCGGTCTGCTCTCCATCGCCGGCGTCGACCTCAACAAGACGGGCATCGTGGCCTTCGAGGGCGCGCTCGCCGTGGTCGCCGGTGTCGCGGTGTGGATGTACCGCAAGCGGGTCAAGGAGCTCATGGGAGACGTCCACTGACGTCCCGCCAGGGCGGTTCCAAGGGAAGGGCCGCCGCACCCCACAGGGTGCGGCGG
>NZ_JBHWCC010000061.1:0-54317 GCF_042735715.1 Streptomyces sp. NPDC059582 | reverse complement strand
CTGCGGGGAAATGCAGGTGCAAGGCCGGCCCGGCGCTCCATCACAGGGCCCGTTCCGCACGGTGTGCGGAACGGGCCCTGTCCGCTGTCGCATTCCATCAGGATCCGGACGGCGGCCGACCATGTCGGCACGGCGCGCAGGACCGAACTCTCCTCGCGCGACGAGGACTTCCGCCGCCGGTGGGCTTGGCAGGCCATGTCGGCGTCCGGTCGTGCGGTGGAGCCGCTGGCGGTGACTACTCGGGCAGTGGGCGGTCCTGGACGACGTTCTTCATGACGAGAGTCGACGTCAGACGCTGGACGCCGGGGAGCTTGGCCAACTGCTCGTCGTAGAGGCGCTGGTAGGCCGTGAGGTCGGCGGTGGCGACCCGTAGGAGATAGTCGGGCTCGCCGAACAGGCGCTGGGCCTGGATGACGTGGGGGATGGCGGTCACGGCCTTCTCGAAGGCGTCGACGGTGTCGCAGTCCTCCCAGCGCAGGGTGGCGAAGACGAGGGCCTCGAAGTCCAGGCCGACGGCGCTGGGGTCGACGATCGCGCGGTAGCCGCGGATCGCCTTCTCTCGTTCGAGGTCACGCACGCGGCGGTGGCAGGGCGAGACACTCAGCCCCACGCGGGCGGCGAGTTCGGTCACCGTGAGACGGCCGTCCATCTGTAGCTCGGTGAGAATCTTCCGGTCCATGGCATCCATGGAGGAGATTCTCCCCCGCTAGGCGTGATCATGGGGTAAGAACGCAAACACTTTCGAGCATATCGCACCTAATCTTCCCTCCAGGGTAGGAATACTGGGAAGAGGGGTCGGTCCATGGATTCCACGACGGTGGCGGCGTTCCTGGCAGTGGACCTGCTGCTGGTGCTCACCCCCGGCGCGGACTGGGCCTACGCGATCGCTGCGGGCCTGCGGGCCTGCGGGCCTGCGAGCCTGCGAGCCTGCGGGACCGGTCGGTCCTCCCCGCGGTCGCCGGGCTGATCGCCGGTTATGCCGGATACGCGCTGCTCGCCGCGGCGGGTCTCGTGGTGATCGTGCGAGCTCGACGGGCCTGCTGACCGCGCTGACCGTCGCCGGGGCCGCGTACCTGGTGTGGCTCGGCTGGGGTGTGCTCGTGCGGCCGACGGCCCTGGGGGCGACACCGCAGTGCATGGCCTCACCGGCGGATCCTGCTCGAGGGAGCCGGGATCAGCGGCCTGAACCCGAAAGCGCTGCTGCTGTACTTCGCGCTGTTCCCGCAGTTCATCGACCCGGCGGCCGGCTGGCCCACCGCCGCGCAGACCGGGCTGCTCGGCCTGCTCCACATGACGGCCTGCGCCGTCGTCCATCTCGCCGTGGGTGTCCTGGCCCGGACGGTGCTGAGGACCAGGCCCGCGGCGGCCAGAACGGCCACGCGCGTCTCCGGTGCCATGATGATCGCCATCGGCGGGTTCCTGCTCGTGCAGCGTCTGGCCGGCTGACGACTCGGCCCCGTCGATTGCGTACTCCGTGATGCCTGTCGAGGGAGAACACATGGAAGACCGGACGCAGCAGGAACAGGCGAGCCCCGAGGTGCTCCGACGCGTCCGCGCGAGCTTCGGCAGCCAGGGGCTGATGAGCCACCTCGGTGCGCGCCTCTCACACATCGCGCCCGGTCGCGTGCACATCGTGCTGCCCAGCAGGCCCGAAGTCACCCAGCAGCACGGCTACTTCCACGCGGGCGCCACCAGTGCCATCGCGGACAGCGCCGGTGGTTACGCTGCCTACACGCTGTTCCCCGAGGACGCCGAGGTCCTCACCGTCGAGTACAAGATCAACCTCCTCGCGCCCGCCGTCGGCGACCACATCGAGGCAGTCGGAACCGTCCTGAAGTACGGCCGCACCCTCACCGTTTGCCGACTCGAGGTGTTCGCCGTCCAGGACGGACGGCGACAACTCGTCGCCGCCGGGCAGCAGACCCTGATCCGCGTGAACAGGCCCGCACAGTGACCGCACAGCCGCTGCCGACCTGGGTGACCTGGCGGCAAAGGCCTTTTCCCGACGCCAACTTGCTCCTCCTGCACGGGCCGCAGCCGGCCCTGGTCGACAGCGGGTTCGTCGGCCACGCCGAACAGACCGCCGCCTGGGCACACGCACACGCCGGACACATCGACCTGGTCGTGAACACCCACTGGCACTCCGACCACGTCGGCGGCAACGCGCTGCTGCAGGCGAGCGGTTCGGGCATCGCGGCCCAGGCCCTGGAGGCCGATGCGATCACCCGCAGGGACCCGGGCTGCTGTGCGGCCGAGTATCTCGACCAGCCGGTTGCCCCGTACACGGTGGACATGCCGCTTGAGGACGGGCAGGTCCTCCGCCTCGGGGAAGCCGACTGGGAGGTCGTTCACACTCCCGGACACACCCCTGGACACCTGGCGCTGTGGCAGCCGGACGAGCGCCTGCTCGTAGTCGGTGACGCGCTGTCGGACTACGACGTCGGCTGGGTCAACCTCGCCCTCGACGGCCCCGAGGCGGCCACCACGGCACTCGACTCGCTGAAACGACTGGCCGGCCTCGCTCCGCGCGTGATCCTTCCTTCCCACGGTCCGATTCCCACCGACACCGCCGCGGCGTTCACCGCCGCTCTGCGCCGCGCCCAGCGCCTCGTCGACGACCCGGACGGCGCCGTCTGGTACGGCGCGCGGCGCGTCTTCGCCTTCGCTCTGATGATCCGTGACGGGATCGCGGTCACCGAGGCCGAACCGTACGTGCACGCGCGGGCCTGGCTGACGGACGCGGCAGGGCTTCTGGGCCGCACGCGGGAGGCGCTCGCCGCCGAACTGATCGACACGATGCTGCGCGGCGGCGCCGTCGTCCTGCGCGACGGCCGCCTCCACGCGGCAGCCGAACACGCGGCGCTCGCACCGGAATCCCTGGGCGTGCCCTTCCCACGGGCATGGCCGGGCGCGCATGGAACAGGTGCCCCCGCGGGACGTTGATCAAGCCTTGCTCCGAGATGCCGGCCCGTGCACCGCCTTCGGCGCGGTCGACATCCGCGTGCGCCTCGCGAACTACCGCTGGTTCCTTGACCAGGGTGGGGAAGACTTCTGCCGGGGGCTCGCCGACAACACCTGTTGGGCCGCTCATCGGGCCGAGAAATGGCCGACTCGGCCCGCTGTCCCAAGGCCCCTTGGTCCGCCGTGGCGGCGATACTCGCCATGAGTCCGCCATGTTCGTAGGTGTCAGCGCTCGGGAGCCGGGGTACGTCCGGGGGGCTCGGGTTCCGCAGAGGGCAGGAACCGGCTGATCACAGTCTTGTACAGGGCCCCGCCGATGAGACCGCCGACCAGCGGGCCGAGGATCGGCACCCAGAAGTAGAGGTTCCCGTACTGATCCCGCCATGCCCCCCTGTAGCCGGTGATGAAGCTGGCGAGCCGGGGGCCGAAGTCACGCGCAGGGTTGATCGCGTAGCCCGCGTTCGTGCCCCAGGCCATGCCGATGCCCACCACGATCAGACCGGTGATGAACGGGCCCAGGTTGGCACCGGGCGGTGTGTTGAGCAGGTCCGTGATGGCCAGGATGAGGAGCAGCAGGAGGGCGGTGCCGATGACCTGGTCGCGGAACGCGCCCCACTCGTGGACCGGCAGGTTCGGGTTGCCGTTGGCGGGCAGCGTGGAGAACACGCTCTGCGTCTTGATGGTGTGGCCGGGGTCGGCCTTCGCCAGTGCCTCGGTGTAGTTCCAGCGCACGAGCAGCGCCGCCACGAACGCGCCGACCGTCTGGGCGACCACGTACGGCGCCACCTTGCGCCACGAGAATCCCTTGAACACGGCCAGCGTCACTGTCACCGCGGGGTTGAGGTGTGCGCCGCTGAGACGTGCCGCGACGTAGACACCCATGGTGACGCCGATTCCCCACGCCCAGGAGATGCTGTCGTGGTTTCCGAGACCGCCCGGTGGAGTGGTGAGCGCACCGCCTGCGGCCACCTGGGCCACCACGCCGGCACCGAACAGGATCAGCACCATGGTGCCGAGGAATTCGGCGGCCATCTCACCGACCAGTCCCAGCTGTTTGAACCGCTCCGTCATGGGAGCCCGCTTCCCGCCGGCTCAGGGCCGGCCGTCGACTGACCGAGTCTTCCCGACCTCAATATAGGTCGATCATGAGATACTCGCATTTACAGCCAGATAACGGGCGTCACAGCTGGTCACACCTCGCGGCGACGGGACCCCCCGAGAAGCGGGCAGGGCCCAGGAAGGGGGGAGGGCCGCACGTCGTGGCCCTTGGTGATGCCGCGCAGCGCCGCCGAGGTCATAGGCGGTGGTCCTGGTCGGGCCCGGGTCCCCCCCGCCAGGTGCTGTTCCGGGCCCGACGGGTCGCCACCGTGCTCCGAGGCGCCGTGAGGCACCGGCCCCAAGGACCCCATGCGGGGCCGATCGACAGCGGGCTGCACTCGGAACGGTCCGCCGTGCGGCCGGCACATGCGCAGGCGATCAGCACCTCCTACTCTTTGGCTGATCGAAACACGCACGAGTGCGGGACCAAGGCGGGGGAGAGCACATGACCTATCGGCGCGCCGTGATACCGGCGTTGGTCGGAGGCCTGACGATCACGTTGTTGCTGTGGTGGGCGGGGGCGAGTACCCAGGCACTGGAACTGCGCGGCACCACGAGCGTGTTCGACATCCAGTCCGTCAGCGAACTGCGGCGATGGCTCGCACCATGGTCGTACGACCCCCCGGTGGATCTGCTGTCCGACGGGTCCGCGGACGCTGGCACGGGTGGGGCCCTGAGCGGAGGCGGCGAGTACGCCGGTCTGTACAGCACCGCGATGCAGATCAGATTCGTGGCGGTCTTCGTGTTCTTCCTGGCGGGCGCTCTGCTCCTGATACGCAGGATTCCACCGACGCAGGGCCGCACGCCGGCCACCCTGCTCGCGCTGTGGGCTTGGGGCCCGGTAGCCGGAATGCTGGCGGTGACGGTCTCCGCGCCATGGCTCATCGCATCCCGGGGACGCGGCAGCTACCGGGTCCTGCCGCAGCTCGCGGGGGTGATCGCGTCGAGTGGGCCGGTCACGGTGTTCACGGCGCTGCTGACCGCTGTGATCACGCTGCTCGTGGCGCGTATCACCGCCAAGGGGGCGGAACCGGTGCCCCGGAAGAGTGTGTCGCCACGCGCCGCCCGCCTGGCGGCGAGCGCGGGAACCGCGGTGATCGCGCTGTCGCTGGTGGTCCTCTCGTACGAATCGGTGGCGGCCCGGATCCAGACGTCGTTCGGCGGCGGAGGGCTGCTGTCCGAGCCAGGCGACCTGCTGCGTCAGTGGCTGTTGCTCGGCGGTTGGTCGGGCCCGGCGACCACACCGCTCGGCGACTGGCTGCTGTACCGAGCCGCCGACGTGGTCATGCTGGCCGTGGTGTGGTGGGCACTGCGGTTGTTGCCCGGCCTGCTCACCCGGACCACGGTGCCGGCGATGGCGATCGGCGCGGTCTGCGCGACCGTGCTGGGACTGCTGGCGAGCCAAGTGCTGCACATGGCGCTCGACGACACCGTCAGCGTGTGGGGTCCTGTGTACCTGTTCTCGAAGCTCGGTCAGGGTGTGCCCGCCGCCCTCACCTTCGGCATCATCGCCGGGATGGCGGCCCTTGTGACGCTGTGGCTGGCCGGGGAGCGTGACACGGGCGAGGATCCCCGATGAGGGGACGGGCCGCACGACACGTGGCGTTCTCATGGGGCGCACCTGTCGTGGCGGCAGGCCCTCCAGGCGGCCGCGCCTTTGAGCCGGGCCCGGATGGGATGGGTGGTTCGTCAGCCGCCGGCAGCCGCATCGCCGCTCTCCGAACAGTGGCATGTCGCCAGGAGTGAGATCCAGTCGAACGCGCGCGGAGAGAAGTTCCGCCCGCGCCAAGGGGGTTACCTTCCTGCGGCGGTCAGCTGGCGACCGCTCCGCGGAAGCATTTTCCTGGGGATGAGTCGTCGCCATGACTGATGCAGGGTCGTCGACCACGCGGGGCAACTGCCGTCGATCAGCCAGGAGTTGGTTCATCCGCGGCGCGGGGCTTGCACTGCCTGGTGCTCTTCGACGGCTCGGTCGACGGGCTCGGCTCGTACGCGTCGAAGTCCGGCGGCACCGAGCAGGCAGGCGCGGTCGTCGTCGTTCAGCGGAGCGCCTGCCGGGCGCTGATGCGCATCGGTCCTGACATCCCAGCCAGTCCAGTGCCCGTTCGGACGCCTCGGACGTGTCGGGGCCGAGCAGGCCGCGCAGCACGAGCGGGACGTCTTTCGGGCAGCCGGGGATGGCCGACCAGGCCGCGTCCTCGCACCCTGCCGGCGCGGGGTGCGCGGAAGGCCCCTGCGCCAGGTGCGGGTTGCCCGGCGGTGCGGGCGGCGGTCCAGGACAGGGCGAGGTAGTACACGAGGTCGCCGGTGACCGAGGCGGTGTAAGCGGTGAGCCAGCGCGGGACGTTGACATCCCGGTACGCGGGCCGGGCGGACGAGGTGATGTCGTGTGCGGTCATGCGTCACCGGAGCGCAGCTCGACCGTGCCGGGCACCGGGAACGCCTGCACTTGCAGCGCTACCGGTGAGGAGCCTTCGGGCGCTTCGCCTTCTCCGTGCCGGTAGCGGGAGATCACCTCGAAGATCTCGGCTCTCATACGGTCGACATCACCGGGGGTCAGACAGAGGAGGAAGTCGCTGTAGGTGGTGACGTCGAGCCATTCCTGGGGGAGCAGTGGCACCTCCTGCGCGGCTCTGCGCAGCCGATCGACAGCGGTGAGGGCGACCGCGTGCGTGTACGCGCGTCCGGCCTCGCGCTGGTCCGGGGGTGCGGCCGCGGGGTCGTGGACCGACTGGCGATGGGCGGACTTCCACCACCGCTCACGCCCGGTGCCACGATCCGGCTCCTCCACGATGAGCCCGCCGGACGCGAGGCGACGCAGGTGGTAGCTCGCGGCGCCAGGGTTGATGCCGAGTTCGTCGGCGATCCGGGTGGCGGTGGACGGACCACGTTCGCGCAGCAGGTTGAGAACGCTCAGGCGCAACGGGTGAGCGAGTACGCGAAGGGCCGCGGTGTCGAGCTCGATGTCCCGTCCCGAGGACGCGGCGGACGCGCTGGATGCGGTGGACGAAGCGGCCATGCGCCGAGCGTAGACCTGCAACAGTTGTTTCGAAAGATATGTTGTGACAGCTCGCGGGCCGACTCGACGATCAATGTGCCGGGCGCCGGGTGCTGCGTGATCCTGTAGAGGTGTGGGGTGCCGCGGCCGGTCGGATCCGGGCGGCCTACGCGGCTTCGGGCCGCCGGGCCGTGCGCGTGACCCTGGTCGCCGCGACGGGCTTCTACTTCTTCCGTTACGGCCTCGACCGCCCCGTCGCGGCCACCTACGCCCTGTTCGCCGCTGTGGCGCTGGGCGGACTCGCCAAGCTCCCCGGCACCGGGCGTCAGTGCGCCGTGCTGACGTTGCGCCTGGTGCCGGTGTGCTGGGTGCTGGTGGTCGTCGGGACCTATCTGTCGGCACGGACCTGGAGCGCCGTCGTCGGCATGCTCGTCGTCGGCTTCACGCTGGCCTTCGCCGCTGTGGGCGGGCCACGCCCGGCGGGGGCGGCACCGGGCCTGCAGCTCCTCTACATCCTGCCGTCCTTTCCCCCGTACGATCCCGGCTCGCTCGGCGACCGGCTGGTCGGGACGACCACAGGGCTGGCCCTCTTCATCGCCGCCGAGGCGCTGATCCTTCCCGAGCCCACCCCGCCGCCCTACCGCGAGCGCGCCGCCCGGGCCGCACAGGCCGCCGCGCACTGCGCGACGCTGCTGGCCGCGCCTCCGTACGCCCTGAACGAGGCAGACCGCAGAGCGGCCCGTGACATCGGGCGGGCGCTGCGGTCCCTGACCGTGCCGGAGGCGGATCGTCCCGCGGGACCGGGAGTGCGCGACCGTGCTCTCGCCCACACGGGGCTGGCGACCCGCACCCTGCTCAGCAGACTGGCACAACTGTCCGGCGCGCCGGGCGGCGATCCGGGCCCCGACGTGACCGCCGTACTGCACGCGGTCACGTGCGTGTCCACAGCGACCGCGAGCTGTCTGAGGCAGGGACCGTCGCCCGTGACCGCGTACGAGGACCTGGTCGCGGCACGCGCGCACCTGTGGCGTCTGTCCGGTGGTGCCGCTCCCGCGCCCACGACGGCAGCCGCCATCCCGCTCGCGGACGGGACCGTTCCCGCGCAGGAGTTCCCGCCTGCCGTCCTGTGTCGGCATGCCGCCGTGCTGGAGATCGCCGACGCGGCGCTTGCCATGGGAACGGCGGCAGATCTTGCGATGCGCGGTCGGCGGGCGGCGGTGGAGGTCTCGCCGGGTCGCTTCTGGTACGCCAGGGCCTGGGCGCCGAGCCTGTGGTGGCACCGGCTGCGCGGCCACGCCGGGCGCCGGTCGGTGTTCTTCCAGAACGCCGCTCGTCTCGCTGTCGCCTTGACGGCGGCCAGGCTCGTGGCCGGGGTGGACACGCTGCCGCACGGGTTCTGGGCCATGCTGGCGACCCTCACCCTCACCCGGACCACCATGGACGAAACCTGGAGGACCATCCGGCTGGCGCTCGCGGGAACCCTGGCCGGGGCGTTGGTGAGCGCGGGGCTGCTGAATCTGGTGGGTGCCGACACCGCGGTGTACGCCGCCGTACTGCCGGTGTGGATGCTGTTCGCCTTCACGGTGGGGCCGGTCAGAGGGGTCGGCTGGGCGCAGGGCTTCTTCACCGTGCTCGTCGCCCTGGTCTTCGCCCAGTTGGCGCCGCCGACGTGGCGGCTGGCGGAGGTCCGGTTGCTGGACGTCCTGATCGGCAGCGCGATCGGCGCCGTCTTCGGCCTGCTGGCGTGGCCGCGCGGTGCTCACGACGAGCTGCGCAACGCGGCGGCGGAACTCCTTCGCAGGGCAGCCGAGATCGTGGTGGCGACCAGTGCCTCGGTGGCGGCCGGGGGGACGGCGGCCACGACGTTCGGGGTGCCCAGCCATCGTTCGCTGGGGCAGGCGGTGATCCTCGCGGAGTCCGCGTACGCCCAGTTCCAGAGCGAACCGGCACCTTTCGGAGGGTGGGGGAGGGGGCGCGGGGAGGCCCTGCCCGGAGTGGACTGGCAGGCGACGCTGATGGCCGGTCACCACACGCTGTGGGGGTCGCAACGTCTGTTGGAACCACCGCTCGCCCGGCTGGTCCCAGCGGCCGCCGAGTCCGTCGGCGGGCTGGGGGACCGGGTGTGCGGGCGTATGTTGCTCGTCTCGGCCGCGCTGGATCCCGGTGGCGACACCCCGACCGCGCCGGTGCCGCGGATCGCCCCTGCCGTCGAGGGGTTCGCCTCGGGACCGCCCGGCGCACCGCGGCTGTACTACGCGACCGTGTCGTGGCTGGACTCGTTGATGACCGATCTGGCGCGGATCGCACGCGGTGGGCCCGAACCGAACGGAACGACCCCTGGCCAACAGGGCGGCCACCGGCCGGAGTAGCCGGTCCGAGCCACGAAGGCCAAGGCGTCCGTCGCCTCGCAGACCCCTGTCCGGCCGGGATGCTCCGATTCCGACGCGGGACCTGGGAGGCGTCTCCTCCTAGCTGGGAGGCAGCCTGTCGTGGCGTCGGTGCCGGTCACGGGCGCATGATGGGCGTGCAGAGATGTGATGACGGCGGTTCGGCGCCGCCTGGGATCCGGTCCCTGAGCCGTCCCGGAGCACTCACCGACCGGCGCTTCGCCAGGTTGGACACGGTGCGACCGGCCGACAGACCCATGAGGACACTCCGTTCCGCGTCCCCCAGGGCACGTGCGACGGTGCGCACCACGACGCACGGCCCGGAGGCACCCGATGAACCGCAAGCACACTGGAGCGGGCCCGCTCACGGTGACGGTTTTCGTCTTCCCCGGGGTGCGACTGCTGGATGTGACCGGTCCCGTCGAGGTGTTCACCTCGGCGAACGATTTCGGCGGGCACTACCGGGTGCAGATCGCGTCCGAGGACGGGGCAGCGGTGATCACTTCCGCCGGCCTCCGTCTCAGCGCGGACCTTTCCGTAGCCGACGTACGTGAGCCGTACGACGTTCTGCTCGTCCCGGGCGGCCCGGAATGGGAAACGCTGATCAAGGACGACGCGCTCTTGGACGTCGTCCGGCAACTGAACGAGAAGGCCCACCGTACGGCGTCGGTCTGCACGGGGGCGTTCCTGCTGGCCGCGGCCGGACTTCTGGACGGCCGTCGCGCCGCGACCCACTGGCGGCACGCGCGGCAACTGGCCCTGCGTTTCCCGTCCGTGCGGGTCGAACCGGACGCCATTTTCGTGCGCGACGGACGGATGCTGACCTCGGCAGGTGTCAGCGCCGGTATCGACCTGTCCTTGGCACTCGTCGAGGATCACTACGGTGCGCAGGTCGCCCGGGCGGTTGCCAAGGACATGGTCGTCTTCATGCAGCGACCGGGTGGCCAGTCCCAGTTCAGCGTCCGCGCCCGGGCTCCGCACACCCGCCAGGAGACTCTCCGCCGGGTCCTGGACGAGGTGGCCGAGAACCCCGGGGCCAACCACACCCTGTCAGCCATGGCCCGCAGGGCAGGCGTCAGTGTCCGTCACGTGACCCGCCTCTTCCACGAAGAGGCGGGAACCACTCCCGCGCGGTATGTGGAGCAGGTCAGGCTGGAAGCTGCCCAGGTGATGCTGGAGACGGGCGACGAGCCCATGGCGGCGGTGGCGCGGCACACGGGGTTCGGCTCGCCCGAGTCGCTCCGCAGGGCGTTCGTGCGACATCTCGGGGTGACGCCTGGCGCCTTCCGGGCCGGCTTCCGAACGACCGGCGTGGGAACGCGGGATGCGGTGTCCGAGGCACAACACCCTGATGGTCGGTGACCTGACGGCTCCGCCGCCCGAGGGGTGGCCCCCTTGAGGCCCGTCGGACGCCCCGCACCGCGCTGAGGTGTCGGCCCGCTGCGAGCGGTACTCCTCGGATCTGGTCGAGGGGTACCGCTCCCGAAGGGCCCGCGCCGCGCTGCACGGTCCGTCCTGCGCGCCGTAGGAGGTGGCACCTGTCAGCGGAAGGCCGATTCCACGAGGTCCCTCTGCTCGCCGGCATGACGCCGGGCGGAGCCGACGGCGGGGGCCGAGGACCGCGCCCGGCTCACGCGTCCGACGGGCCGGCCCGTCAGCCGGTGCAGATGTGGCCCCATGAACGACCACGCTCCTTGGTTCTCCGGCTCCTCCTGCACCCATCGCACCTCGGCGTCGGCGGGGAAGCGGCCGAGTTCGCCGCTCAACTCCTCCTCCGGGAACGGGTACAGACGCTCCAGACGGACGATCGCGGTGTCCGACAGGCCGGAACTTCGCCGGTGGGCGTCCAGGTCGTAGAAGACCTTGCCCGCGCAGATCAACACCCGCTTGATCCGGGCCGCTTCGGCCGTCCGGTCCGGTAGCACCGTACGGAACGCGCCCGTGGTGAGTTCGGTCAGCGGAGAGGTCGCGGCCTTCGACCGCAGCATCGACTTCGGAGTGAAGACGACCAGTGGTCTTCTGCGGCTGCCGAGCGCTTGCTGCCGGAGCAGATGGAAGTAGTTGCCCGGCAGGGAGGGCATGGCGACGGTCATGTTCCCCTGCGCGCACAGTTGGAGGAAACGCTCGACCCTGCCGGAGGAGTGGTCGGGTCCCTGGCCCTCCAGACCGTGCGGCAGCAACAGCGTCACCCCGGAGCGCTGCCCCCACTTCTGTTCGGAGGAGGAGATGTACTCGTCGATGACGGCTTGGGCGCCGTTGGCGAAGTCGCCGAACTGGGCTTCCCACAGCACCAGAGCGTCGGGCCGGGCCAGTGAGTAGCCGTACTCGAAGGCCAGCGCCGCCAGTTCGGACAGCGTCGAGTCGTACGGTGCGAAGCCGGCGGCCTGTGAGCCGAGGGAGCCCAGTGGCGTGTGCTCCACGCCGGTGTGCCGGTCGATGAGGACGGCGTGGCGTTGTCCGAACGTGCCGCGGCGGGAGTCCTGTCCCGCCAGCCGCACCGGAACCCCGTCCAGCAGCAGGGAGCCGATGGCCAGTGTCTCCGCGGTGGCCCAGTCGATCGTTCCCTCGTCCAGCATCGTGCTACGCCTCTGGAGCTGCGGCAGTACGCGTGCGTGCACGGTGAAGTCCCGTGGCAGAGCCGTCTGGGAAGCGGTGATGTGCCGTGCGGTCGCCTCCGTGATCGCGGTCGCCGCCGTACGGCCGGCCCCGACCCCGGCGCGCAGGGAATCGACGGGCGCCGGGGAGTCGGGCACCGACGGTGCCCGGGTCTCGACGAAGGCCTGCTCGAGGTGCCCCCGGTAGTTCCGCAGCGCGCCTTCCACCTGCCGCTCGTCGAGGTCGCCGCGGCGGACCAGTGCCTCGGCGTACAGCTTGCGCACCGAAGCGCCGGCGCCGATACGGTCGTACATCGCCGGCTGCGTGATGGATGGATCGTCGACCTCGCTGTGCCCGTGGCGCCGGTAGCAGACCAGATCGACGACGACGTCCTTGTGGAACGTCTGGCGGTAGTCGAAGGCCAGCCGTGCGACCCGGGCGACGGCCTCGGGGTCGTCGGCGTTGACGTGGAAGATCGGGGCGTCGACCGTCCTGGCCACATCGGTGGCGTAGGTGCTCGAACGGGCGCCGGCGGGCGAGGTCGTGAAGCCGAGCTGGTTGTTGATGACGAGGTGAACCGTCCCGCCGGTGCGGTAGCCGGGCAGCTGTGACATGTTCAGCGTCTCGGAGACGACACCTTGACCCGCGAACGCGGCATCGCCGTGGACGACGATCGGCAATATGGGGAAGGTCTCGCCCGCGTCCGCGGCCCCGTCCTGCTTGGCGCGCACGACGCCCTGGGCCACCGGCCCCACGATCTCCAGATGCGAGGGTTTCGCCACGACGGACACGGCGATCGTGCCGCCGTCCAGGGCGCGGTACGTTCCTTCCGCACCGAGGTGGTACTTCACATCGCCGGATCCCTGGACCGACCGGATGTCCGCCGCGTCCTCGAACTCATCGAAGATCTCCGCGTAGGACTTGCCGATGATGTTGGCCAGCACGTTGAGCCGGCCTCGGTGGGCCATACCGATGACGGCTTCCTTCACTCCGTTCCTGATGGAGCGGAGCAGCAGGGCATCGAGCAGGACGATCGCCGACTCGCCGCCTTCGAGCGAGTACCTTTTCTGGCCCACGTACTTCGTCTGCAGGAACGTCTCGAAGGCCTCCGCCGCGCCCAACCGGTAGAGGATCTGCAGTTGTTCGCCGCGGTCCGGCCGGGGCTGAGGGGATTCGATCCGCTGCTGGATCCAGCGACGCTCCCGGGAGGCCTGGATGTGCATGTACTCGGTGCCGACGGTGCGGCAATAGGATTCCTGGAGGAGATTCAGCACGTTCCGCAGTGTCATGGTGACCTGCCCGGCGAACCCGTCCACGACGAACTCCTTCTCCAGTTCGTCGTTCCGGAGTCCGAATGCCGTGAGGCCGAGGTCCGGGTGTGCGGCCGCCGGCTTCATCTTGAGCGGGTCGGTGTCGGACATCAGGTGTCCGCGTACTCGGTACGCCTGGATGAGTGCCGCGACGCGGACCGCCTTGATCGCCGCCTCGTCCGTGCCGTCACGCGCCGTCGTCGTGCCGTTGCGCGCCCGCTGACCGGGTACGGACGCCGGAGAGGCGAAGAAGTCTCGCCATGTCTCGTCGACCGAGTCGGGGTCGTGCCGGTATCGCTCGTACTGTTCGTCGACGAGCCATTCGTTGAGGCCGAACTCCAGCCCACGCATCACCGGATCCCCGGCATGTGATTGCGACGCCACTGTGTGGATCGCCTTCTTTCCTCATTGAGGTCGAACTGTGCCGGACGCAGCCGAACTGCCTGGTCGTCCCCCGTGGTGTCCAGGCGAGTCGCTTCCCCTTCGTTCCTGTAGGAGGCGATATGCCCGTCTGTGTCGCATCGCCGACGTTATGGCATCGAGGGGTCCGAGAAGGACACGTGAAAAGGCCATGGCGGCATCACATCGGGACATCGCACCGGGCAGGCCGCCTGCGCGTGGCACGCCGCGATCGCACATCCGAGGTGTCCGGACCGGATACGGCACGTCCTGATCCGAGGGCTTGGCGTCCCTGCGGACGGGGGTCGCCGCAGTCCAGAACCTGGTTGTCGATGTCATGGAAACGAGCTCACTCCCGACGAGCGGTCCCAGCGCCGGGTCGACACGTCACCTACGTCGGCCTCGGACGTGACGCACACCAGGCGCGTACACCGTCACGACCACTGGCGTCTCACGCGAACGGGCAGGACGACCGATATGACGACAGGCAGGAACACAGACATGACCGCGAACGACCACCTCGACTGCAACAGACCCGAACTCGTCGTCATCCCGTGCGGTAGCCGCAAACTGGACCGGCCGGCACCGGCGGCCGACATGTACGTCGGCTCATACCACCGTGCGTGCCGCAAGGGGGCCGAAGCGCTGCGGCCCGACCGACTGCTCATCCTCTCCGCACGCCACGGCCTGCTCGACCTCGACGACGTGATCGAGCCGTACGACACACCCCATGGCGCGGTCGGCTCCGTGACGGCCCGACTTCTGCGGGAGCAGGCAACTCTGCGCGGAATCATGGGCCTTGATCCGGTCGTTGCCCTCGGCGGCGCCCGACACGTCGGGCTCGTCCGGGCCATCTGGCCGCACGCTCGCACTCCGTTGGCCGGAACACGCGGCATGGGGGAGCAAATGGCTCGGCTCGCCGCGATGCGCAAGGCGCTGGAGTCCCACCTGCCGTGAGGCCCCTGTGCGTGGCTCGGCCGGATGCCCGCGGCTCCGCCGGTCCTGCCACGTGCTTGACCCGTGAGGGTCTACCAGCGGCTACGACGGTCTAGCGGTCGCCTTCGAGAGGGGTCAAGGCGTACGAGCCGTCCTCCTCGACGGGCCGGCGGCGTGTGTGCCCGGCAGCGTGGCGCAGGGAGTGGCCGGACACCACCACCCAGGCGATGACGAGCAGCGCGTAGAACGCCACTGCCGTCCAGATGAACGGCTCCGAACCGGTCCGTGCCGCGAGGGCGCTGGTGGCCGTCACACAGGCGCCGACGGGGAAGATGAACGACCACCACGTAGGTGCGAAGGGCAGTCCGGTCCGGATCGTCCGTGCGGTCAACCCGGTCGCGAGCGCCAGCCACAGCATGGCGAAACCCCACACCACGATGCCTCCCAGCAGCGCGAAGACCGCGCAGCCCCGCGCGTAGGGCGCGGGCAGCGCGCTCGGCGCCACCGCGGCCAGCGCGCCGAGCGCCGTCACCGCCTGGCCCAACGCCCCCAGGCCGATCCACACCGTGGGCACCACCGTTCCGGTGGGGGCATCGTGGTGCACCAGGCGGGCGTAGACCATCGCCAGCACCAGCAGTGCCGCGACGAGGCCGAGTCCGAGCATCGCGTAGCAGCCCAGCAGCAGGGCGAGCCGCGGCTGACCGGCCGGTGCGTGGGGGACGAGCAGGGCGCCCGTCGCGGCGGAGACCATCGGCGGCACCACCGGCATCAGCCAGCCGCCGAACGCGGCGTCCGGCTCGAAGCGGTGCCGAGTGATCATCAGATAGGGCACCGCGCAGGCTGTGGCAAGGCCGAGCACGGTACCCAGCGACCAGAGCACCCAGTCGACGGCCAGCGCGGCCTCGGCCCCGATCAGCTGTCGGCCGAGCAGCAGCGACCCGGCACCCACGGTGAGCAACGCCATCGGCGGCGCACCGAAGAACTGGGCCGTCACCGGATCGGTGGCGTGCGACCGCAGAGTCCGCTGCCGCAGGTAACCGACGGCCAGCACGACCAGCAGCAGCGCGGCGCCCAGCCAGACCACCGTGGCGGCGGCGCGCAGCCCGTGGAAACTCCGCGGCAAGGTGGCCGCCGCATCGGCGACGATGCCGGTACCCATCACGGCCGCGAACCAACTGGGGCCGAGCAGTGGACGCGCGATCCTGCTTTCCGGAGGCGGCAAAGGACGGGCAGGCAAGGAGAAATTCATGACCCGAACCGTATGTGGGGGTTGAGGCACCGCAGTCGATCATGTCCTGATGCAAGCGGCTCATGGCACAGATCGAGGGGCGGTCATTGTGCCGAAGGGCAGTTGTTGTGCGGCCGACATATTCGTATGCGTTCGTATGCGCCGTGAGCGGCGCCGGGGCCGCCACTGCTCGCGCTCGAACGGCTCCCGAATGCCAGCGTCGCGGACCACTCCCCCCAGGCCGCATGCAACGGGTCGTTGCGGTGACCGCATGACGACGAGAGACGGGGCGCCCGTCCCGGACGGCCCCTGAGCAGGCACGACAGGGCACGCGCCGGCCGCCATCGCCAGGGTTACGCTGGTGGGCAGGAGGCTGGGACACCGGAAATGGATCTCGTCCGACATCCCTGTGATCGGAGGGAACGCGATGGGGGACCAGGAGACCCGCGCGGCGCTGGACCGGCACTGGGCCGCGTCCGCTGCCGGGGACCAGGACACCGAGCACGAGATCTATCACGATGACGTCATCACCGACTATCCCCAGTCGGGTGAGCGCATCCAGGGCCGAGGCAATCTACAGGCGCTGCGCTCCAGCCACCCGGCCAGGCTGGACTTCACCGTTCGCCGGATTCTCGGTGGCGGGGATCTCTGGATCACCGAATACGTGATCAACTACGACGGGAATCCCACACCCACCATCAGCATCATGGAATTCCGCGAGGGCAAGGTCGCCCACGAGACCCAGTACTTCGCGGAACCGTTCACCGCACCCGCCTGGCGCGCCCGATGGGTGGAGTCGATGCCCAGCTCCTGATCGCGTGGGCCCGCGCTGCGTCGCCTGCCTGCGCTGTGAGCCGATGACTGTCCCCGGATATCCTGTCTCGTCCTGAACAGGCCAGGGAGGTCCCTCACCATGAGCAGCGCCGCGTTGCCCTTTCCCGATCGGATCGAGCTCAAGGGGGCAGGTCTTGTCCTGCGCGACTGGACGGAAGCGGACCTCGTCGCGATGCCGGACCTGTTCGACCACACCGACATCGCGTACTGGACGCCGATCGTCTCGCCCTTCGACGAGGCGGCCGCTCGCGCACGGCTGGCCCGGGACCGGCAGCTGCGGGCGGAGGGTACGGCCATCCTGCTCGCCATCACCGTGGACGGCCGCGCGCCGCTCGGTGAGGTGATGCTGCGCCGTGCCCCGGAGGGCACGGAGCTCGGCTACGCGGTCGGGCCGGCGCACCGCGGTCAGGGGCTGGCGGCGCGGGCGGTGGGGGTGATGGCTGCGTATGCCTTCGAGCAGCTGGGCGCGGAGCAAGTGATTCTGGAGCTGGAGGCCGAGAACGCCGCCAGTGTCGCCGTAGCCACACGGACGGGCTTCAGCCTGCTCGATGTGCCGCTGATCAAGGGGGAGGAGAAGGGGCGGCCCTTTGCCCTGCAGACGTGGGGCCTGAATCGCCCCTGACCGGCGCGGGGCGGCGCCGGTCAGTCCCCCGATCGACCTCGACCGCCGCGCGTCACGAGGCTCGTTCGCGCGCGAGCCGGGTGGAGCCGGGAGTGGTGTCGGCGCGGCGGACGAGACCAGCTACGGACAGGTCGCCGGACCCGAAGAAGACCAACAGGAGAAAGCCCCAGCAGAACAGCGCCGGCGACAGGCCGCCGTTCTGGAGCGGGAAGAGCCCGTCCGGCTGGTGCTCGGTGAAATAGGCGAACGCCATGATCCCCGAGCTGAGGAATGCCGCGCTGCGCGTCGCGAGACCCAGGACGACGAGCGCACCGCAGACCAGCTCGATCACTCCGGCGTACCAGAACGGCCAGTCACCGACCGGGCTGGCCCGCCTGTCCAGCACTCCGAAGACCGTGGCGGCGCCTTCGCTGGCGAACAGCAAGCCCAGGACGATACGGAACAAGCCCAGAACGAGGGGCTGGTGGCTCGACAGACGGTCGCTCAGGCGCTCAGCGCTCATCGGTGCATACTCCTTGGGTCAGCAGCCGCGACGTCGGGTGACGGCCACGGCGGGGAAGTCCTCTGCTCTGTCAAACGTTCGCGCACCGCCGACGGTTCAACAGAGCTCCTCGGTGCGGTAATGAATCGCTAAAGCGGGCCCGGTCGAGGGTGGGGCGCTGTTTCCGCCGCGTGCTCACGTGACGGAGCCGCCGACTCCGTGGAGGCGGCGGCTCCTCAGCGCGGTACGGTCGACCGGTCGGTCCGGGCCCGGGGACATCACTAGCCGGTGTAGGCCTCCAGTTCTGAGAGCTGGCCGGCCGGCCAGCCGGTGTTCCCCGTGACGACGACGCGCAGGTACCGGGTGGAGGTGCCGGGCAGGGTGATGGTCGTGCTGTTTCCGCTCGACGGGTTGAACGTGTAGCCCGCCGACGCCTTGAGGGTGCTGTACGTGCCGTTGTCGGTGCTGCCCTGGATGCTCAGGGTCTGGGTACGGGTGGCCCAGGCGGCGGCGGGAGGAAGTTTGAGAACGACGCGCTTGACCGCCTTGGCGGCACCGAGGTCGACGGTGACCGACTGAGGGAAGGCGTTGTTCGCGCTTTCCCAGTAGGTGTCGGCGTTACCGTCCACGGCGTTGGCCGCACGGTAGACGTCGGTGTGGCTCGTCTCCGTCACCGGCCGGCTCTTGGCGAGATTCAGGGTCGCGGGGTCGGTGGGCGGGTCGGTCGGGGGATCGGTCGGCGGGTCGGTGGGCGGCGGGGTGCCGTCGCCGGGTACGCCGTTGTTGGTCCACTTCGGGTCGGGCCAGGTGCCGGTGCAGACCGGCGGGTCGGCGTACCAGCCGCTGTTGCCCGTCCCGCGGGTGATCTGGAACCCGGAACCGATGCAGTTGTGGATCGGGTTGGACTGGCCGATGTTGGTGGCCGTCACGTTGGTGAACGACGCGGTGCCGGGTGCCTGGATCTGGAGCGCGTAGGTGCCGGCGCCGTCGATCCGTACGTTGTCGAAGTGCAGACCTCGCGTCGCGCCCTCGATGTTCATGATCGCCGCGTATGAACTGTCGAGAATCTCGCTGTCGGAGATGTTGATGGTGGCGTCGAGCGGCTCGTTGAGGCCGCTGAACCAGACGGCACCGACCCCGAACTGCCAGTTGAAGTCGTTGTTCCCCGCCCGGATCAAGGTGTTGCGGCTGGCCGTGGTGGTACCGGAGACGGCCGTGCCCCTACCGGAGTTGACGCCGGGATACCGGTTGGCGATGTGCAGACCGCCGCCGTTGGTGATGGTGTCCGCCATGACGTTGTCGGAGAGGGTGATGTCCTTGCCGCCGTACGTCACGATGTTGTTCGCGAGGATCGGCAGGATCACCGTGTTGAAGGTGAACTTGTTCTTGACGTTCGGGACGTTCTCCGCCCACATCGCCAGACCGTCGTCCCCCGTGTTGCGCACGAAGGTGTTGGTGACGGTGGAGTTGGTCACGCCCATGTGGAAGTTCACGCCGTCGGCGGTCTGATCCAGAATGCGGCTGTTCTTGATGGTGAAGTTGTTCATGGGCCCGTCCATCCAGGCCCCGCACTTGGTGTGCTGCATCCACACGTTGTCGACCGTCGAGTCGGACAACGCGCCGCCGATGGCGTTGACTTGGTCGTTGTCCTCACGTTCGCGGATGTCTCCGACGATGGCGAAGTCCTTCAGCACGACGTTCTTGCTGCCGCCCTGCGCGGAGTACTTTCCGTAGACCCCGACAGCCTTCGCCCGGTTCGAGGGGTCACGGCCGGTCAGCACGCTGTACCAGGGTCCCGCCCCCGCCAGCGTGACCTGGTCCACGACGATGTGATCGCGCACATTGAAGGTTCCCTGCGGGATGTAGACCGTCTTTCCCTGTGTCTTGCCCGCGTCGACAGCGGCCTGGATCCTGGCGGTCGAGTCCGACGCTCCGGTCGGGTCCGCGCCGAAGTCGCTGACGACGTCCAGGGCACCGGACGGCTTGGCGATGGGCGCGCCCACCTGCTCGAAGTCGGCGAGGTCGATGGTGAACGTCGGTGAGTCACTGGTGGACGACACCTGGAGGCGCACCTTGCTGCCGGCGGGCAGCGTGGAGCCGAACATGGTGCGGGTCTCGTCGTAGAAGTGGTGCGGGTTGGTGTCGCCGGGGTTGTTGTTGAACGGGTAACCGCCGTAGTACCAGCCGTACTTGGAGGTCACCGGGACACTCTTGAGCTGGCTCCCGTTGACCTTCAGGTCGATGCCGGCATCGCGGCCGGTGCCGGCGGAGTTGTCCGGCAGCGAATAGCGGAACGACATGGCGTTCGCCGGAGCGGTCAGCGTGAACTCGACGTACTCGCCGGCCGTGTCGAGCGTTACCGCCTGTCGGCCGGAGGCTTCTGAGGCGAGATGGCCGTACAGACGGTCCGGCCCGATCAGAGTGCCGTTGGTGGAGGCGTACTCGGCCTCCTGTTCCTTGAACGGAACGGTGGCGCCCCGGCCTGGAATTCCCACGGGAGACGGGGCGGGCACCCCCGCCGCGGCGGCACGGGGAGCGGACAGTGCCACTGCGGCGACCGTGCCCGCGGCGACCAGGGTCAGCGACATCGACGCCCATATGCAGCGTCGCAGGGATCTGCGTGGGTGATGGGGGGTCACAGGCACGTCCTTCGAGGCTCATGGGGGGAGCGGACGCAAGAAGGTTAGAAGTGGCAGTAAGAGAAGTCCATGAGATGCGCAAAACTCGCATAGAAAGCTGCAAAAAAGCGATGTCGTCGATCTTGCGGGGATTCGGCGTCGGCCGGGGCGGCGGTCGGGGCCCATCCCGGAGACCGCCGCCCGTCTTCGTGGCGCGAGATTCCCGTGGGGGTGGTGGCGCGCTTCGGCTCAGCCGAGCGCGTCGGGGCCCGCGCGGTCGGTGCCCGCGACCTGGCCGGTCTCGGCCGTGACGGGCGCGCCGTGGGCGTTCACTTCGAGGATGTGTCGTATGCCGTCGTGCGGCGTCAGGCCATGCGTGCCGGTCGACCGACCACAATCCTCTTCGCCTGCGGACCCCTCACGGTCACGGTGTGCTGTCGTCCACGGCCGAGGGGTTCAGTGACGCCAACAGTTTGAGCAGCAGTGTGTGCGCCTGCTCCTGCTCCGTCGGTGTCAGCGACTGCAGGGCTTCGGCGTGGGTGGCGGCCACCGCCTTCCCGGCCTCCGCCGCGAGACGCCGACCGGCCTGCGTGGCGTGCAGCCGATGCGTGCGTCGGTCGCGCGGGGTGGTTCGACGCTCGAGGAGCCCTCGCTCGACCAGCCCGGTGACCGCCGTTCCCATGGACTGCGGGGTGATCGCGGCCCTGCGCGCGGCGGTCGCGCTGGATACACCCGGATCGAGGACGGCCTGGGTCAGGGCGCTGTTCTGGGCAAGGGTCAGCTGGAAGGGGCGCAGTGTGCGCTCGATCCGCGACGCCATGATCTGGCCGATCTGCCAGGCGACATAGCCGGTGTGCCGGTCGGGTTGGTTCACGTGGCGGATCCCATTTGTAAGGCAGCTTATTGTGATGTACACATATTATCAGTTGCCTTCTATTCTAGGACCGTATCGATGTCCCAGCGAGTCGCTGCCCGACGGCCTCACAAACACGCCCTGGACGTGGCCCACGCGCCGCCTCGTCCCGGAACCCCACGTGCCGTCCTGCTCCCCGCCGCGGTCGTCCTGCTGATCGGCACCGTGTTCGTGAGTGTCTATCTCGCCGCCTTCCACGCCCCGCGCCCTCATGAGCTCCGCGTGGGCACGACGGAGATAGGCACGCAGCAGGCGCTCATGCGCGCTGGCCTCGCCCGTGCCATCCCGGGCGGCTTCACCCTCGAGACCTACCCCGACGAATCCGCCGCCCGGCAGGCTGTCCAGGAAAGGTCCGTGTACGCGGCCTACCTCGGCAGAGGGGAGCTGCTGTACGGCAGCGCCAACGGAGCCGCTGTCACCGCGACCGTGACCAACGCCTTCAGCTCCGTCGCCCACGCTGAGCACCATGGACTCACCGTCGAGGACGTGGCCCCGGCGGCGCCGGGTGACACCCGGGGTCTGTCCGTGTTCTACGCGGCGTTCGGCCTGGTGCTGGCCGGATACCTCTTCGGCATGACGACCTATCAGCTCGCACCCCGGCTCCAGTACCGCTGGCGCATGGCGAGCCTGGCCCTGTTCGGCATCGTCGGCGGCGTCGTGGTCACCACGATCGCGGGGAGTGCGGGTTTCGATGCCCTGCCCGGACCCTTCCTGCCCCTCGCCGTCGTCGTCGCGCTGATGGGCGCCGCGGTCGCCGCCACGACCATGGTGCTGCTGCGGCTGTGCGGCTCCGCGGGTGTCAGCCTCGCCTCGATACTCCTGCTGATCCTCGGCAACAGCAGCAGCGGCGGGATCATGCCGGCGGCCTACCTTCCGGGGTGGCTGCGCCCGCTGTCCGACATCCTGCCCGTCGGGGTGGGCGTCCGCGCCATGCAGGGGCTGTCCCGGTTCCAGGACGACGGCCTGTCCCGCGCTCTGGTGATCCTGCCGGTGTGGGTGCTCGGCGCCGCGCTCGTGCTCTACCTGAAAGACGTGTTCCGGCGTGAGGCCCCGACCGGCGCGGTGCCGGAGCCCGAGGTACAGCCTGCGATGAGCTGAAGTCGGCACGGGCGAGCGGTCGAGAGCCGCTGGTCACGGTTTGCGGGAGGGCACCGCTCCGCGTCCGCACGGGAATGCGGGCGCGGCGCGGTGCCCTCCTGCCGTGACCTCTGACCGACGTCTTCGGTGCTCCGCGTGCTGCGGCTCCCCGAACCGGTCGTCAGCCCGCGGCGGCGGTGAGCGCTCCGAGGGCGCCGGCCTGGGTACGCCAGTCGGTCTGGTTGGGGAGGGCGCCGGCCCAGCGTTCACCGAGGACGTTGAGAGGGCTGCGGTCATGCGCCCACAGCGTGTCCGCCTGTTTCTGGATGTAGCCCCGGTAGGTGCTGGAACCAGTGGCCTTCGCGAGGTCGGCGAAGTTCCGCATGAAGATGCCCTTGAACTGCTTCTGATTGTCGTCGCAGGACGCCGAGCCCACGTCGCAGGATTCGGTGAGCACTCCGTCCCTGGTCAACGTCGGGCTGTTGACAGCGGCGTCGGCGAGGGCCCGCGCGGTGGTCAGCAGCGAACCGTCCCCGGTGACCCTCCACAGTTCGGTGAAGCCGCCGATGGCCAGCCCCTGGTTGTAACTCCACACGGTGCCGCCGTTGTTGGCGCAGGCGGAGGACAGTCCGTCGTTCACCAGCCCGGCGGAATTGATCATCCCGCTGGACCTGTACCAGGCGGCGGCGGTCCTGGCTCGCTGAAGCCATGCCGTGTCGCCCGGGATGCGCTGGTGCAGCGCGGTGGTCAGCCAGAGGTACTGGCCGTTCGTCACGGCGTTCTTGTAGGTGCGTTCCCGGTCCCACCACACGCCACCTCCGCAGGTGCCGGGATCCCAGTACTGCCGCACGTAGTCGGCGATGGTGACGGCCTCGGCGAGATAGCGCGAGTCGCCGGTGTAGTCGTACGCGTCGATCCAGGCGATGGCCCACCAGCCCGAGTCGTCGATGGAACGGCTGATGAAGTGGCCCTCGATCGCGTCCGAGCTGCGCACGCCGGCGGCGAAGGCGCCCTTGTTCCGTTCGTAGGTGCGCGCGACGGCCCAGTCGTAGTCGTGTGTGCCGGTGGTCCGGGCGAAGTCGACGAGGGAGGTGAGGGTGGCGGCGGAGTTCCACCAACTGCTGGGCCACCAGCCGTTGTAGGGGTCGTACGAGGCCATGAGCGCGTCAGCCGCGGCGCGTGCCCGGGTCGGCGCGGGCCTGGCCCACGCGGTGCAGCTGCCCTGCTGGTGGCCGGCCTCGCGACCGCAGGCGCGGACCGCACCGCCGTACAGGAGACCGCGTGGATCGCGGGTGGCGTACATGGCGGTGCGGGTGCCGGTGGCTGCGGACGGAATGCCGGTGCGGCCGAGGGAGGAGCCGTCCGGCCAGGTCGAGCCGCCGTCCCAGGAGCGGTCCAGCCAGATCTCGTCGCCGCCACCGCCGGATTCGATGCTCGCCCAGGCCATGGAGTTCTTCTGGTCGACGTGCAAGCGGATCGTGCGGCCGTAGAGAGTGGTGGACGGCACCGGCTGTTCGTCGCCGGCCGCCTGGCCGGCGTCGGTGCGGTCGCAGAGCGTGTCGCAGACGGTGGGGTAGGCCCAGTTCGTGCATCCGACGGCGGCGGCGTCGCCGCAGGCCCGGACCAGCCCGCGCCGGTGGTTGCGGGGATCGGTGATGTTGTACATCAGCGTCCTGGTGCCGGTCCAGGTTCCCGGGACGGCGGCCTTGCCGAGCAACCCCTCCCAGGTGGCGCCGCCGTCCCAGGAGCGGTCCAGCCACACCGAGTCGCCGGTCGCGCCGTCGTCGATGCTGGCCCACGCCATGTCGTCCGCGTCGGAGACGTGCAGTTCGAGGCGACGGCCGTTGAGGTTCTCGGTCGGTACCGGAAAGCTCTCCTGCCGGGCCAGTGAAGGGTCCAGCGTGTCGCAGGCCAGTACGCACACCTGGGTGGCGGCGGCCGCGGGCGCCGCGGCCGGGACAAGCCCCGCGCACGCGAGGACGACCGTCAACAGGAAGGTGAGGAAGCGTGGTCTGACAACGATGTCGGCTCTGCGTAGGGACACCGGAACTCGCCTCGATTTCACGATGGGGGATGCCGGTCGGCGGGCGTGGCCGGAGCCGACGGCCCTTCGGTGAGCCGGGCGGGAGCCGAGCCTGGTCCATACCTGCCTCCGACGCAGTGAACCGGCTTGGCGAGTCCCTGTCAATCCTGCCAACAGGGCTCTGCCTCAAGGGCGTTCACCGTGACTGCGACGGCGGCCCCCTGGTTCCGCGCGCCCCATTCCCGGCGAGATCCCGGTGAGATCTCGGCGAGACTTCCCCGCGTCGAACCGTCCGATCGGACACTGGATCTCGCGGTGACGCTCCTCGGCACGGCGAGGTACCGGACGTACGCGGCCGAGCCGGGTGTCGCCGGACTTCCTCAGCCCGCGGCCGCACAGCGCATCACACGGGCAGTGCCCCAGCCGGGTGACCGTGCTTCCGGCCGCACGCGGTCAGCGCGAGGACCCCTTGACCCGACACCCTGGTGTTCGCCCCCAGCGCTCCGGGATCGACCGACAGTCGCGCCGCGATGTCGTTGGCATAGCAGGTGTCGGGGATCCGGAGCTCCTCCTTCACTTGTTGGTGGCGCGCTCTGAACGCTTCGGAATCCGAGAAGTTCACACCGTCGAAAGCGTCGTCGGGGAAGCCGTCCTGGTGCGGCAGGAGGTAGCCGGCTTCGGCCGGGTGCGAGGGGACTTCGTCGCCGTCCTCCTCGGCGTCGAACGCGTCGTAGTGGCGCACCACCTCTCCGGCTTCGGCGATCGACCAGGCGGTCCAGCCGTCACCGCAGCTCATCCCGTACCACTGTGCGGCTCCGAACGTGCGGCTGAGATCGGTGCATCGCTCGCGTACGACGTCCGCCAGGGCCGTGTCACCGTCGTCCGCCTCTTTGATGCGGTGTGTGTCCTGGGAGGTGTCGCCGAAGACCAGCGTCCAGCCGTCCAGTACGGGGCTGACGTAGACGCGCGCACAAGTGTCGTGCGGGCGGTTCCGTTCCCAGTTGTGGTGGTCGTGGTTCCACGCCGCCTCGCCCGTGCGGAACGTGACCGGCTCAGGGTCGGCCAGGTCGAACGCGTCCAGCACCGCTGCCTGGTCGATGCTCGGAACCGCGTACCAGGATCCGCACAGATGCATGCCGGCCGGGACCTCGGTCCGCTTCTTGATTCTTGTCAGCCGGCGCCACGCCGCCAGGTCGCCGTCGTCGAGCACCGCCGGTCCTCCCATGGCGGCGAGTGCCTCCAGAGCGCCCGATCGGATCCTGGGCCCGGTCGCCGGCTCTCGCCGCAGGCGCCGCAGTGCGGGAACGGCCTCGGTGCCGATGGCCGTGAACGCCCAGACCGCTCGCCGCCGGACCTCGGGTTCCGGGTCTCCCAACAGCGGAGTCAACCGGTCGACGAAGGGGACGGCGGCCTCGCCCAATCTCTGGAAGGCGAAGAGGGCGTTGCTCCGGACGCGAGCGCACGGGTGGTTCAGCAGTGGTGCGTAGACCCCCTGATCGACCACATTCAGCCGTCCCAGCGCCCAACCGGCCCTTCTCGCGACCTCAGGTGAGCCGGCCGCTGCGACGGCGTCCGCCAGCGGCAGCAGGGCGGGTTCCCCGATCCTGCACAGCACGTCCGCCGAGACGGTCCAGTCGACGGGGGACTGCTCGTCGCACAGTACGTCCAGCACTGGTTCGATGACGGCCGTTCCCCGAGCCATTCCCTGTTCCACGAGGGCGTCGCGGGCCGACCGGGTGTGTTCCCAGGAACCGGTGAGCGATTCGGTGAGCAGTCTTCGGTCCATGGCGGGCACCCTAACCGGGGGTACTGACAGTGGCGTCGGCTTCCCCACCCGCGGCCCGCCCGCGGCTCACCCGCGGCTTATGACGGCCCAGCCGGGGTCGGCTCACCAGCAGAGACGGACGGTGTGAACGCACGCCGCCCGCAGGTCGATTCACCATGAATGGGGCAGGTCGCCTCGGTACCGCGTACCGGCGCCCGACTGCGCCGACTCGGCGCTCGGACGCCTGCCGACGCGTGTCTCTCCGCCGGACCACCGAGGCTGCCGTACGAGACGGGGACGCGCCGGGCGGCCCGGCCGGCTGACCCGGCCAGGACCAGGCGAACGAGGAACGTCCCCGGTGGCGCACGATCCGTCGGACCAATGTTCACTCATTGCACCGCTGACGGTCATACACTTCACGTTGCCCCAACACCCACAGTGCGTGCACTGAGCGCTGCCCACGACTTTCAGCATGAAAACCGAAAGAAGTCAGTCAGTGCCGCTCCGTCTTGACCCCGTCGTCTCACAGTCGCGTTCCATGGCACGGCGGGGTGCTGTTGTTCTCGCCCTGGCCACAGCGCTCAGCATCGGCGCCGGAATGGCGACGACCGCCCAGGCGCTCACACCCGGGAACCTGGTGTCGGCCCCCTATGGCGCGCCGCAGCCGGGCAGCCCCTCCCACGGGCTGATTCCCAGTGTCGCCGGCCAGTCCATCGTCACCGACGAGAACCGGACGCCGATCGCACCTGGCCTGAACCTCACCCGATTCGACCGGTTCGGGACCGACGGGTGGGTGCGGGGGCAGGTGCTCGTCGCGGACCTCGCCGACGACCGGCTGAGCGTGGACTACATCTCCTCCGGCACGGTCACGGGCAAGTCCCGGGTGACCGAGCAGGCCAAGCGCACCGGAGCCGTCGCCGCGATCAATGGCGACTACTTCGACATGAACGACACCGAGGCCCCGGTGGGCGGAGCGGTTTCACGCAAGGACGGCCTCGTCAACTCGCCCACCGAGGGCCGCGGTCAGACGGTCGCCATCGGGGCGGACGGCCTCGGCAGACTCGCCCAGGTCTTCCTGGAGGGCCAGGTCACGGTCGGCGGCGAGCGGAACCTGAAGCTGGCCAGCGTCAACTCCCCGGTTCTGGCGGCGGGCGGTATTGGCCTGTTCACCGACCAGTGGGGCCCCTCCCCGCGCACCAAGCCCGTGAACGGCGCCGACCGGGTCGCCGAGGTCTGGCTGCGCGACGGCAAGGTCACCGACGTACGCACCTCCGTCAGCAGCGATCCGATCCCCGCGGGCACCAGCGTGCTGCTCGGCCGGGAGGCGGGCGCCGACGCGCTGGCCGCGCTCGTGCCCGGTGAGGCCGTCGCCGTCACCTACCGCCCGCGCGCCGACTTCGGCGATGTCGCGGTCGCCGTCGGCGGCGGCCAGGTGCTGGTCTCGAACGGTGTGGTGCAGCGCTTCACCGACGGTGACACGGTCACCGCCACCTCCCGCACCAGCGTGGGCTTCTCCGCCGACGGCCGCACCATGTACCTGGTCGCGATCGACGGCAAGCAGACCAACAGCCGTGGCATGGACCTCAACGAACTCGGCGCGTTCATGAAGGGCCTGGGCGCCACCAACGCCCTGAACATGGACGGCGGCGGCTCGACCACCATGGCCGCCCGCCTGCCCGGTGAGAACACGACCGGCCTGATCAACAGCCCGTCCGACGGTTCGGAGCGGCAGGTGGCCAACGGGCTCGGGCTGTTCGCGGCCCCCGGCTCCGGCACCGTACGCGGCTTCCGCGTGCTGCCCGCCCTGTCGGCGAACGGTTCCGACAAGGTCTTCCCGGGCCTGCGCCGTACGGTGCGTGCCCTCGCCCACGACGAGACGTACGCGCCGCTGCCCGCAGGCCGCGTCCAGTGGCGCGACGAGGGCGGGCGGGTGTCGGTCGACCCCGGCAAGGACGGCACCGCCGTCGTCACAGGCCGGCGTTCCGGCAGTGCCCGCGTGGTGGCGTCGTCCGGCCACCGGGCCACCGGCACGGCCGAGCTGACCGTCCTCGCGCCCGCCGTGCGGATCGCCCCGAGCAGCAGCCTGGTGGCGCTGGACGGCGCCGGGCGCGAAGCGCGTCTGACCCTGACGGGATACGACGCCCTCGGCGACTCCGCCCCGATCGAGGCGTCCGACGTCAAGGTCACCGGCGGCGAGGGCGTGGTGTCGGTGCAGCCCACGGGCGATGCCACCTTCTCCGTGCGTGGCCTGGCCGACGGCGCCTCCACCACGCTGCATCTGACGGTCGGGAAGATGTCCACGGACGTCGCGGTCACCGTCGGCCTGGCCGAGAACTCCTTCGCGGACCTGTCCGACGCCGCGTCCTGGACGTCCGCGAACGACCGCGCCCCCGGCGGATCGGTCGCCCCGGCCCCCGGCCACGACGGCGCGCCCGGTCTCGCCCTGACCTACGACTTCACCAAGTCCACGGCCACCCGCGGTCAGTACGCCGTGCCGCCGCAGCAGATCCAGCTGACCGGCCAGCCCCAGGCCGTCACCATGTGGATCAACGGTGACGGCAACGGCGAGTGGCCGCGGCTGCAGTACCGCACCGGCTCCGGCGTGACCGCCAACCTCGACGGCCCCCTGATCACCTGGACCGGCTGGCGCAAGGTCGAGTTCCCGGTGCCCACGGGCACCGTCTACCCGCTGACCTTCCAGCGGGTGCGGCTGCTGGAGACCAGCGCCGCCCGCTCCTACACCGGCGCGGTCACGATCAGCGATCTGCGGGTCAAGGTCGCCCCCGACGTGCAACTGCCCGTCCAGCCGAAGGTCGCCGACCCGGTCGTGGTGACCGACGGAACCGTCGACGGCCGCCCGCTGCGCGTCGCCGTGATGTCCGACGCCCAGTTCGTCGCCCGTGACCCGGACAGCCCGCTGGTCGAGGCGGCCCGCCGCACCCTCGCCGAGATCGCGAAGGCCAAGCCGGACCTGCTGGTCATCAACGGCGACTTCGTCGACGAGGGCGCGCCGGCCGACTTCACGCTCGCCCGCAAACTGCTCGACGAGTTCGACGCCCGTACCGGTGGAACCATCCCGTGGCACTACGTGCCCGGCAACCACGAGGTGATGGGTCCTGGGACCACCGTCAACTTCAAGGCCGAGTTCGGCGACACCACATCGGTCTTCGACGACAAGGGCACCCGCTTCATCACCCTCGACTCCTCCAGCGGCACCCTGCGCGGCGGCGGCTTCGCCCAGCTCCAGCTGCTGCACGACCAGCTCGCGGCGGCGGCGAAGGACCGGTCCGTCAGCGGTGTCGTGCTGTTCGAGCACCACCCCACCGAGGACCCGCTGGCGGACAAGGCCAGCCAGCTCGGCGACCGCAAGGAAGCCGCCCTGGTGGAGCAGTGGCTCGCCGACTTCCGGGCCGAGAGCCACAAGTCGGCCGCGTTCGTCGGCTCCCACGTCGGCGTCTTCAACGCCACCTCGATCGACGGTGTTCCGTACCTGGTCAACGGGAACTCCGGCAAGAACCCGGCCGGCACGCCCGACGACGGCGGCTTCACCGGCTGGACGATGCTGGGCATCGATCCGAAGGAGGGCCGCGTCACCGACCCGTTCGACGTCCCGTCGGACGACTCGGAGATGTGGCTGCGGGCGGAAGTGCACGCCCGTGCCGACTCGGTGGCCCTCGACGCGCCCGGCACGCTCACGGTCGGTGACCGGGCCGAGGCGTCGGCGACGCTCACTCAGGACGGCACCCGTACCGTCCCGGTGGCCTGGCCGGTCAGCGCCGACTGGAGCGGGACCCGCGTCGACGTGGTGGGTGGCGATCGCGACCACGGTCACCACGACGGCACGCCGGTCGTCTCCTACGACCCCGCGACCGGAACGCTCACCGCGCGGCGGGCCGGCACCGCTGTACTGCGGGTGACCGTCAACGGTGTGACCGCCGAGCGGACGATCACCGTGCACCACCGCTGATACGTCCGTCGCCGGGCAGGCTGCCTGCGGCACCTGTCTGGCGGCACGGCGGGAGCCGGGCGCGCGCCGCACCTGCGAGGCGCGCCCGGCCCGCGCGAACAGGAGGCCGGCGGCGGGCCGAGGCCGAACGGTGCGTGGCAGGGGGCGACGGCCGACCAGCTGGTGCCGCAGCACTAGGAACCTCAGAGAGAACCGAGGTCCGAACTCACCCACCGACGGGGACGCATGTGCAGCACGACCTGCTCCCCGTGTTCCGCCCAGGCGGTCTCCACGTAGCCCTCGACCTTCTCCGCCGGCAGATACCGCGCGGAGATCTCGGTCAGTTGCTCGCGGGTGGCCGGTTCGGTCGACACCACCGGCCCCTCGACCGAGACATAGCGGACCGTCGGCTCGACCCGGTCGACCAGCAGGGTGAACCGCCCGGCGGCGGCGATGAGTGCGCCCTTGCGGGAGTTCCGGCCCGTCATGATCCAGACATCGCCGCCGGGCTCGTACTGGTACCAGATGGGCACGGTCAGTGGGGCACGGTCGCCCTCCCCGTTCACCGCGAGGGCGGCGACGTGGGGTTCGGCGAGGAACTGCTCACGCTCTTCCAGGGACAGCGGCACGGCGACGCTCCTTCGGTACGGGGACTGACGCTCAACGGTTGCACCGCCTGCCCCCGATTTCCCGTCGCCACGCATGAGATCCGAATCCTGGGTGCCTTTCACCGGGCCGGCGCTGCCGCTCGCGCGGTGGGTGATGTCAATCAGAAAAGGCGAGCAGCTCCATGGTCGGAGAGTTGGCGCGCGTATTCAGAATCGGCGCGCATATTCAAGAGTTTCCGCGTCGGGGTGATATTTCCTTGCCGGTTCGGGTAAGAGGCCCTATCGCCCGACCGGTTGACCCGTGAGGAGGCTGCTGTTAGCATCGTATATTGTGCAGTTTTGTATCGGTTTATACTGCAATGAATTGTGTATGGCTTTCGATATGAGACAACGATTTCGGCACGTTCCGTCCTGGGTGGCTGATATTCGGAGAATCGGGTCGGTGTGAAGTGGCCCCGCCGGTGGATGGGCTGCACGAGCGGGCCGCTTTGAGGCTGGTTGTCGGGATCCGCACTCTGTCCGGAGCGGCCTTCACGGCGCGGAGGAGCCGATCATGACCCTAGGCAAGGTTCTACCGGAACATATCGGGTTCGGCACGGCACCCATGGGCAACATGTTTCGTGCCGTCCCGGACGACGAGGCCTCCGCGACACTGAATGCCGCCTGGGACCAGGGCATCCGCTATTACGACTCCGCTCCGCTGTACGGCGCGGGCCTGGCCGAGATCCGCCTGGGCGAACTGCTGTCGCAGAAGCCCCGGGACGCATACGTGTTGTCCAGCAAAGTGGGCCGCGTCATTCTCGACGAGGTCGAGCCCGGTAGCCGCGATCTGGGCGAGAAGGGGAGTCTGTTCGCAGCGGGAAGGCCGAACAAGATCCTCCACGAATGGACCGCCGACGCCACGGAGCGTTCCATCGAGGGCAGCCTGAAGCGTCTGGGTGTGGACAGGCTGGACATCGTCTGGGTGCATGATGTGGCCCAGGACTTCCATGGCGACCTGTGGCTCGGCAAGTTCGAAGAAGCCCGGACCGGGGCGTTCCGGGTCCTGGCCAGGCTGCGCGACGAGGGTGTGATCAAAGCCTGGGGCCTGGGAGTCAACCGCACCGAGCCCGTGGAGCTCACTCTGGCGCTCGACGAGCCGAAACCCGACGGGTTCCTGCTGGCCGGCCGGTACACCCTCCTCGACCATGAGCATGCCTTGCAGCGACTGCTTCCCATGGCTCAGGAACAAGGCGTCGGCATGGTGGTGGGCGGTCCCTACAGCTCCGGAATCCTCGCAGGCGGCTCCCACTTCGAGTACCAGGACGCACCTGCGGAGATCGTCGAGCGGGTTGAGCGCATCAAGGCCATCGCCGACCGGAACCGGGTCGCCATCAAGGCGGCCGCCTTGCAGTTCTCCCTCGCGCACCCCGTGAGCGTGGCGGTCATTCCCGGGGCGACCAAGCCCAGCCGCATCACGGAGGACCTCGCCGCACTCCACGAGCAGGTCCCAAAGCGGTTCTGGCAAGAACTTCGCGAGGCGCGGCTGGTGAGTCCCATGGCCCCGCTTCCCGGCGGCGTCTGATCCCGCCTCGAATCCCCCTCGAAAAGAGAGACCGCCGTTTCCTCGACGCACTAGGAGACACGCCATGGCATCCATATCGGTGAGCCGGATCGTGCCGGCTCCCCCGGAACGCGTATGGCAGCTGATCGGGGGCTTCGATTCGCTGCCGGACTGGCTTCCCGACATTCCCTCCAGCACACTGGAGAACGGAGGGCGCCACAGAAGGCTCAGCACCTCGGACGGAGACACCGTCGTCGAGCGCCTCCTCGCGTTCAACGACGCGGAGCGTCAGTACAGTTACGCGATCGTCGAGGCGCCGTTTCCCGTGACCGACTACGTGTCCACCCTGCGGGTCCACGCCGTTTCGGGCGACGCGACCGTCAGCGAGGTCCAATGGTCGGGGAGATTCGTCCCCACGGACGCCCCGGAGGCCGACGTCGTCGCCCTTTTCAATGGAATCTACAGCGACGGTCTGAAAGCTCTGAGCGCGGCAGTGGCCTGAGTCCCGCCGACCATTCGATTCACCGGCTTCAGCCGGCCCAGACGGTTTTGAGATGGCAGAACTCACGGATGTCGTGGGACGCGTGGTGAATGCCCTGCGACGCATGGTGAACCTCCGCGACGCGCGGTGAGGGAAGCGCGTACAACGCAGAAGCCGGTGGGATGGAAATGCTCCTCGCGATCGTCTTTGCCGTCCTGGCCGCCGGCAGCAACGCACTGGGCACAGTGCTCCAACGCCGAGCGGTGGTCCACGTGCCCGCTGCCCGCGCACAGGGACTCAGTCTCGTCCGGGACCTGCTGCACAATCCGGTCTGGTTGGGCGGAGTCCTCGGCACGGTGTTCGCCGCGCTCTTCCAGGCCCTGTCCCTGATGTCGGGATCACTGGCCACCGTGCAGCCCATCTTCATCCTGGAGCTTCCGCTGGCTCTCATGATCGGCAGTGCGGTCTTCCAGGTACGGGTGTCCCGAAGGGCTTGGGGCTGCGTCGTGTGCATCTTCGCCGGTCTGGCCGTCGCCCTCTTCTCGTCCGCACCCACCGGCGGGAGATCCCAGGTTCCCGGGACATGGTGGGTACCGACCCTCGTCATCGTCGTCGGGGTCGGATCAGCACTGGTCCTGGCCGGTGTGCGACGTCCTCAAGGACCTGCGCGGGCCGCCTGCCTGGCCACCGCGGCCGCCATCGGCAACGCCCTCACGGCCACTCTGGTGAAATCGTCCATGGACATCCTGTCGCGCAAAGGAGCGACGGGGTTCTTCCTGGCCTGGCAGACCTACGGCTTCGCCGTCGCCGGCTCGGTCTCCATCTTCCTGCTGGGCTACGCGATGCAGGGAGGGCCGCTGATCGCGTCACAGCCCGCACTGACGCTGGGGGACGCCGTGGTGAGCTTCTGTCTCGGAGTGACGCTCTACGCCGAGACACCGCGCACGGGCCTGTGGCTCGTGCCGGCTCTCCTCGGCACCGCCCTCGTGGGCTACGGCGTCTTCGGGCTGTCGCGCACCCAATGCCTGGTCAAATGCGTCGCCCCGGAGAAGGAACATGCCGAGCGGGCCGGTCAGCCGGCCGCGGAGTCCATGTGACGCGGCCGCTCCGCGAGGACGAGTGCCGACGCCACCGCCACGGCGTGGGGGCCGGCGGCCCGGACACCCGTCATGACGACGCACTGTTGTCAGGCGATGACCGGTCAAGTGTGGTCAGGCGATGACGGTCAAGTGTCGTCAGGCGATGACAGTCAAGTGTCGCACCGCAGCGGTCCCGCACTTCGCTGCCCGCACGGGAATGCGCGCGCGCATAGTCGGCGTTTGCAAACATGACGTTCCGCAAGAAGGAGATGCGGCCGGGGGAGAAGACCGGCCGTTGGCCGCCCGAGAACAGCAGGCCGCCTCTCGTACTACAGGAGACACGATTCGTGAGTACGCTCTTCGACCCCTACACCGTTCGTTCGCTGACCATTCCCAACCGCATCTGGATGGCCGCGATGTGTCAGTACAGTGCGGCGCCGGGCGGGGAACTCGCGGGGGTGCCGAACGACTGGCACTTCGCCCACCTCGCCGCCCGGGCCACCGGTGGTACCGGCCTGATCATCACCGAGGCCACGGCGGTGAGCCCGGAGGGCCGCATCAGCCCGTATGACCTCGGCATCTGGAACGACGCGCAGGTGGAGGGGTTCCGCCGGATCACCGGATTCCTGAAGTCCCAGGGCACCGTTCCGGGCATCCAGCTCGGTCACGCCGGCCGCAAGGCCTCGACCGAGCGGACCTGGGTCGACCGCGGAGCGCCCATCGCGCCCGAGGCGCAGTACGGGTGGAAGCCGGTCGCCCCGAGCGCGGTCCCGATGCGGTCCGACGCGACGACTCCGGACGAGCTGACGGTGCAGCAGATCGGCACCCTCGTAAAGGAGTTCGCGGACGCCGCCCGGCGCGCTCTGGCCGCCGGCTTCCAGGTGGTCGAGATCCACGGTGCACACGGGTACCTGATCCACCAGTTCCTCTCGCCCCTGAGCAACCGACGCACCGACGCGTACGGCGGCTCATTCGAGGGGCGTACCCGGTTCGCCGTCGAGGTCGTCGAAGCGGTGCGCGCGGTCTGGCCGGAGGACCTGCCGGTGTTCTTCCGCGTCTCCGCCACCGACTGGCTTCAGGAGAACGGCGACGCGCGTGAGGGTTGGACCGCGGACGAGACGGTGCGCCTGGCGAAGGAGCTTCGCGCCCGGGGCGTCGACCTCTTCGACGTGTCGACCGGCGGCAACGTGATGGACGTGACGATCCCCGTGGCGCCGGACTATCAGCTGCCCTTCGCCGAGCGTGTCCGCCAGGAGGCCGACATGCCGGTGGCGACCGTCGGCCTGATCACCGAACCGGCCCAGGCCCAGGCCGTCGTCACCTCGGGCAAGGCGGACGCGGTGCTGCTCGGCCGTGAACTGCTGCGCAACCCGTACTGGGCACGCCACGCCGCCGAGGAACTCGGCGGGGAAGTCACTACGCCGGACCAGTACCACCGCGCGTGATCCGCGACAGCACCGGAAGAAGGCCGCACGACGAGTCTGGCCTCGGCACCCCGAGGGGCACCGAGACCAGAGTCATGCGGGGCGGGATCAGACGGGGCGGTTGCCGTACGGGTTGCTGTAGTACGTGCCCAGCTCGTCCCGGTAGCCGGCGTCGCCGAGGTGCTTGTCCCGGTGGAACTCGGGGGCGTTCTTGATCTGCTCCTTGGTGAGGTCGACCAGGACCTTCCGGTCTTCCGGGTCGATGCTCATGACCGTGCTCGCCGGCAGCAGGACCTCCTTGCCGAAGATCCACACACCGGTGTCGACGACCAGGTAGGCGTCACCGACCTCGTCGGAGTGCTTGTCGACCTTGCCGATGCTCCCGTCGGTCGCCTCGACCTTGTAGCCGGTCAGGTCCGTACCGGCCAGGTGGCCTGCGGTCGGCTGGTAGCTCCACACATGCTCAGTCACGCGAGAAACAACTCCTCCGGTCTCTGAGGGGACGGCAGAAAAAAAATTTCCCGCCGATCCCCCTTGGTTCGTACGGCGTACGTCGTACGTTGTGCGTTGTACGTTGCGCGTCGTACGTTGTGCGCGGCGGGTCTTGCGTCCAGCGGATTGCATCCCACTGGACTTCGCCCGCCTCGCATTTACCGCTTCACGAACTCGGATCGAATCCGGGTCCGGGACAAGTCGTCGATCGTCGAGGTGAGATCCCCTCCTGTGTCACGGCGACCATCCCGACCGTTCTCGGGTACCCCCGATTTTTTCTCTACACCGGTTGCCGGAGAATCAGGCCCACACACGACGGCGTGCGTCGTTTGAACTGCGCTGTTGTCAACCGGGGAACCACGGTTATCAATCAGCTTCTGACGCACCATCCGCCCAGCCGTCCTCAGGAGAGTGCGTTCCAGCCATAATTGTTTTTCCATTTCGGCTGGAGGGCACAAGGCACAGGGCACAGGGCACAGGGCACAGGGCGCGACGTCCCATGAGGCAGTGCATGACTGACGGTGCCTCACGCCTGGCCGCGCGGACCGTGTGCCTGGCGGGCGTGTCGGCGACGTGCCGGGCAGCGGACGTCCGTGGGGGACTGCTGTACGCCACCCGGCTCAACCGACCGCTCGGCGGCGTGCCTTCCGGGCAGAGGATCACCATGGACAGCAACCACGAGTTGGACCCAGCGCACCAGGTGCCCGATGGAGTCGACGAGAAGACGGTGCGCGCCCTGGGCGCGCTCTCCAAAGCGCTGGAGACCACAGAGCGGGCTCGCGGCCATCTGTACGGGTTCCACCAGCTGACCGGAACGGCGGACTTCGAGCTCGGCGACGCGGTCCGGCTGCTGCGCGAGGCGGGTCACGACGAGCAGGCCGCACGGGTCGAGCGCGAACTCGTCGGCCGGAACGTCATGCCGGGACACTGGACCTTCCAGATCATCGAGGCCTACAACTCCACCTACTACCGGCCCTTCGCCGCGATGGAACGCGACATCGTCGACGATCTGGCCGAGGGACGCGAGCACCTGCTGGAAGCCCGCCTCAAGACGATCCGCCGCACTCACCACCACCCGGACCACACCGCGACACCGCCTGTCGCCTGAGGTGAAAGCCCAGTTGAGTCAGCTCGGCTGGGCGCGATTCGGTGGGCTGGGTCCCGGCCCCTAGAGGCGGCTCCCGCGGAGCCGTCGGCTTCGACAGGGAAGCCCGGCACGAAGGTCGTCGGTCGCCCGGCCGTATTCGACGTCGTGGGTCACCGCGACGAGTGCGCGTACGCCCTTGCCCGCGGCGTCCTGCCACAGTTCGCGTTCGGCATGCCGGCGACCAGGGGGGAGTGGCGGGGGTCGCCCAAGTCAGGCGAGTGGCGCCGACGTCTGCCGGTAGGCCACGTGCCCGCCGAGCGCCCCACTGAGGGCGACCGCCGTCAGACCGCCCAACGCCCACAGCCTCCCCTTCGCGGAGCGACCGCGCAGGCGTGCCGTGAGAGCCGCGGTGTAGCAGGCCACTGCGGCCACGTTGGTGACCGCGTGGACCAGGCCGACCCTGGCCTGCGCGGGCGGCAGATCCGCCCAGTCCGCCCAGCCGGCGACCGCCGCCGGGGTGACCCCGGCCAGTCCGACGGCGGTGAGCGTCGTCGCCGCACGCTGCGCTCCCGGTACGACATCCACCACCGTGGCCGACAGCCAGCAGCCGATCGGCACCTGCACCAGGACCGGGTGCACAGGGTGTCCCAGCGGTCTGCCACGCAACAGATCACGCATTCCGCCCAAGGGGAGTGAGCTGATCCCCCGCTGGAGAACCCTGATCACCGGATCGGCCACCGTCGTCCGCTCCAGTCGGTCCAGGGTCGTCAGCCACCAGGCCGAGGCGGTGTCGAGTGCCGCGGTCGGTCCGGCCGTCGTCGAGGTACTGAGGACACGTGAGTTCATACACGACGACTACCCGGCGTGGGACTCCCGTCCCACCCGGGCCTCGACTGCACCCGAACGGCGCGCCTGCCCAGTGGGACACGAGCGCTACTTCCCGGGCGGTCGGCACGGCACGGCCACGGGGCAGTCGGCGCGTCTGCAGGAGGGCACCTCGAGGCTCGCCAGGTTGTCTTTCGGCAGCCGCACTCCGCGCGAAGGACCCTGTTTCCGAGCGCCGTGCTGAGCATGCGCGGCACAGCTATGGAAAGTCGGGGGGTATGAAGCCCCTGCCGAACCTGGGTCATGGCAGTGACCCTGAGCGTCCCGACGCCAAGGGCGACGCCGGCGTGGGCCCGAGCGAGCTGGTCGAGGAGCAGGCCCCGGATCAGCCCACGGAGCTGCCCGCGCGCTCCTGGACCGCGGTACTGCGCGGCACGGTCAAGGAGTTCCAGAACGACGAGCTGGCCGACCGCGCAGCGGCCCTGACCTACTACGGAGTCCTGGCGGTGTTCCCCGCCCTCCTCGTCCTGGTGTCCCTGTTGGGCCTGGCCGGCAGGTCGACGACCCAGCGGCTGACGGACAGCCTCCAGCAGCTGGCTCCCGGCTCCGCCCGGAACGTGATCAGCGACGCGGTCGAGCAACTGCAGGGCCGAAGCGGCGTCGGGTCGCTGATGGCGATCGTCGGTGTCGTCGTGGCGCTGTGGTCCGCCTCCGGATACGTGGCCGCGTTCATCCGCTCCGCGAACGCCGTCTACGACATGCCCGAGGGCCGCCCGGTGTGGAAGGTGCTGCCGCTGCGCCTGGCGCTGACTGTCACGTTGATGGTCCTCGCCTGCGCCGGCGCCCTGATCGTCGTCTTCACCGGCGGCCTGGCACGGCAGGCGGGCACCGCCCTGGGATTGGGCGACAGTGCCCTGACGGTCTGGTCGATCGCGAAATGGCCGGTCCTGGTGCTCCTCGTCACGATCATGATCGGCCTCCTGTACCGGGCCGCGCCGAACGCCAGGAGCCGAGGATTCAGGTGGGTGACCCCAGGCAGCCTTCTGGCCCTGGTCATCTGGATGATCGCCTCGGGCGGCTTCGCGTTCTACGTCGCGAACTTCGCTTCCTACAACAAGACCTACGGAACGGTCGCGGGGGTGATCGTCTTCCTGGTCTGGCTGTGGATCACCAATCTGGCGATCCACCTCGGCCTGGAGTTCGACGCGGAGCCGGCCCGCCAGCGGGCGATCGTCGGAGGGCTGCCCAAGGACGCGGAACCCTATGTCCGGCCCCGCGACACTCGCGCCTGGAGCGACAAGGAACGTCGCCGCATGGAGCAGTGACCGCGCGGGCGATCGCGGTCGGCAGGGCGGCGCGGCGAGAGAATCCCGTCGGGCGCGGGCGGCCGACGGACGTCCTGGCATGCGCCGGTGTCGGCCTGATCGGCGTCCTGGTCCGGGCGCTCCGAGAGGAAGCACCTGCGTGCGGGTGGGTGGCAGGTCGATAGCTGGGTAGTCGCGCTGTGAGAACGGCGTGAGCATCGCAGGAGACGCGGCTCTGCCACACGGCAGCACGCTGCCAGGCGTACCTGCCTGTCGGCGGTGTCGCATCGCGCTCAGCGCCTCACCACTCTCACGGGCCGCACCAGGCATAACGGCCGACGGACACGGTGGCAGCCACCGGGCACCGTGCCGCGAGGCCGATCAGGCACAAGACGAGGGCAGGGTGACTACGCCATGACGACGCTAGAGCGGCAGAACCACAGCACCGACGAATCCGTGAGCGTGCTGGTGTCGCGAGCCTCTCAGCAGATTTCGGACCTGGTCCGCGAGGAGCTGCAGCTGGCGCGGGCAGAGATGACCAGGAAGGGCAAACGCTTCGGGAAGGGCGGCGGCCTCTTCGGCGCGGCGGGACTCTTCGGATTCCTGGCCGCTCAGGCCCTGACAGCGACCTGCATCGCGGCCCTCGCGTTGGTGCTGCCGGTGTGGGCGTCGGCCCTGATCTTCACGGCCGTGCTGGCCGTGGTGGCCGCGGTTGCCGCGCTGGTCGGGAAGAAGCAGATCGCCAGGGCCGGCACCCCCGTCCCCGTGCAGACCATCGACAGCGTCAAGGCGGACGTGGCCGAGATCAAGGAGAGGGCGCACCGATGAGCGACGCATCCCGGACCCATGTCGGCACGCCCACCCCTGAGGAGCTGCGCGCGCAGGTCGAGCGCACGCGTGAGGAACTCGGGCAGACCGTCGAGGCGCTGGCGCACAAGGCCGACATCAAGGCTCAGGCACAGGAGAAGACAGCCGCGGTCAGGAAGCGGGCCGCGGAGGAGACCGCGGTGGTCGCCGGCCATGTTCGCGCGAACGCTCACCACGCCGTGCAGTTGGTCAAGGACAGGACACCCGACCGCGTCCGTGACCAGGCCGCTCAGGCATCCGGACTGGTCGGCCACGCCACGGCTCGTGCCGGTCGGCTGGTGGCGGAGCACACCCCCGACTCGGTCCACGACAGGGCCGGTCAGGCCGCGACGACGGCACGTGCCAACCGCAAGCCGTTGTTCGTCGCCGGCGCCGCTCTGGTTGTCGCCCTCCTGCTGGTGCGGCACAGGCACGGATGCCGATGAGGAAGCGTCCGATACCGTCCGCGACCTGCCAGAGCCAAGAGACCGCTCCGGCGGCGCCGCGCCGTGTCCCCGTAAGGGCGACCGCCGCCCGTAAGCCCGCCGATCGCGGGTAGAGGGCGGTCATGATTGCTAGCGAAAGTCTTGCGGTTGAAGGGCAAGGAGCGCTTTTCCTCATCCTCGCCGGAGTGGTGGTGGTCGCCCTTTTGATCGGCGCGTTCTGGTACGGCAGCCGACGTAGCGCGCGCCGCAGGGCCCCTGTCGGGCCGGCTGAGCAGAATCCCGTGGCGCGGCGGCGCGAGAACTCCTGGCAGACGCCGGACGGTGACGTCGGCGGCCCGGAACCTCGTGTGTGAACATGCCCGGGGCGGTGCCGATCGACGAGCTGATCGACGAGCAGATTGACGAGCCGATCGCGGAGAGTGGCCCAGGTACTCGTCTGTTCCTCTGAAGATCGACGAAATTCGGGTGGGGAGCTTGCCCGAGGGCAGTCGGGACATATCGGTCATCAGTCGCGACCCGACCGCGGGTCGCATGCGACCTCGGAGGTGCGCAGTGCCCAGCTCGGGTCTCTCCTCGGTCGCGCCGCCCGTCGGTCTGATGGCACTCCCGGGCGCCTACCAGCCGCAGGCGGACACCCGGCTGCTCGCGGAGGCGCTCGCCCGCGAGGACCTCCGTCCCGGTACGGACGTCCTGGAGATCGGTACGGGTACCGGAGCCCTCGCCCTGCGTGCCGCGGCCAGGGGAGCCCGGGTGACGGCGGTCGACGTCTCCTGGCCCGCCGTGGCCACGGCCCGCCTGAACGCCTGGCGCCACCGGCTCCCGCTGCGCGTCCTGCACGGCGACTTCGCGGCACGCACCGCAGGGTGCCGTTTCGGCTTGGTCATGGCGAACCCGCCGTACGTTCCCGCCCCGGGCGACCGGCTTCCGGCGCGTGGACCGGAGCGAGCTTGGGACGCCGGACCCGACGGACGCGAGGTCATCGACCGCATCTGTGCGGGTGCCCAAGCCCTGTTGTGTCCCCGCGGCGTCCTGCTCATGGTGCATTCGGGGATGTGCGGGACCGGGGAGACGCTCGATCTCCTGGCCGGGGTGGGGCTGGCCGCGGAGGTCACGGCGAGTGCGTCCGTGCCATGGGGCCCGGTCCTGCGTTCGCGACGGTTCTGGCTGGAGCAGCAGGGTCTGGCCGACGAGGCCGAGGAATGGGAAGAGCTGGTGATCATCCGTGCCCGGCGCCTCTGACCGCGGCCCGTGCCCGGACACCGCGGCGCTCACCGCGGCGGATCCCGCACGTCGGGTGTCGGTGGACCCGCAGGGTCCGGTCCTGGTCGAGGGTCCGGTCGAAATCGTCCTGGCCGACGGCACGGTCGCCCGGTCCGACCGCTTCATGGTCGCGGTCTGCACCTGCCGCCGCAGCCGTACGTACCCCTGGTGCGACACAAGCCACCGCCGTCGCGAGCGGGACGGCTCGCCCCGCGAGGACAGGAACCAGCGATGACCCCTCCTCCCAGCCCGGCCACGCCAGTGACCGCGACCGCCGTCGGCCCCCGCCTCGTCGAAGGGCGGGGCGAGCTGTCCGGGGCCGTGACGCATGCCCTGCGTTCGGGCATCGCTCCGGTCTACGCTCCCGGATCCGTACCGCGGGCCGACCCGTGGGGGGAAGACCTCCAACTCGCCCTCTACCTGCTCTACGAACTGCACTACCGAGGCTTCGACCAGGTGGACGACACACGGGAGTGGGACCCCGACCTGCTGCGGCTGCGCCGGGACATGGAGGACCGCTTCCTGCGGGCTCTGCGTACCGAGCTGCCCGACGCCCCCCGTTCGGTCGAGGATGCCTTCGCCCCGCTGCTCGTCGAGCCCGTCGACCTCTCCGGCAGCCTCAGCCATCACCTCGAAACCGAGGGGGAGCTCTGGCAGTTGCGTGAGTACGCGGCGCTGCGCTCCCTCTACCACCTCAAAGAGGCCGACCCGCACATCTGGGTCATCCCACGGCTCACCGGCAGAGCCAAGGCCGCCATGGTCGCCATCGAGTACGACGAGTTCGGCGCCGGCCACCCCGAACGCATCCACGCGCGACTCTTCGCGGACCTGATGACCGACCTCGACCTGGACTCCGCGTACGGCTGTTACCTGGACCGGGCCCCGGCGCCGTTGCTCGCGACAGTGAACCTGATGTCGCTCTTCGGCCTGCGCCGGGCACTGCGTGGCGCGCTCGTCGGCCACTTCGCCTGCGTCGAGGTCACCTCGTCGCCCGGGTCCAGGCGCCTCGCCAAGGCCATGCGACGCTGCGGAGCCGGCCCCGCCGCCGAGCACTTCTACGCCGAGCACGTCGAGGCCGACGCCGTCCACGAGCAGGTCGTACGCCACGAGGTCATCGGCGGCCTCCTCGCCGACGAGCCGGACCTGGAAGAGGACATCGCGTTCGGCTGCGCGGCGACCGTTCTGCTCGAGGACCGACTCGCGACCTACATTCGCGAGGCCTGGGACCACGGGCGCAGCGCGTTGCGCACGGGCTCGCCCGAGCACCGGCGCTGAGCGGCGAACTACGCTCCGGGCCCCGCGGAACACGACGGAGCCGCTGGGCCCGAGGGCGTCGGTTCACCTGCTGGAGGCGTCAGCGAGGTGCGGCCGAGTGACCGAACCAGTGACCTCGGCCACGGGAGGCGCTGGTCTTCGGAGGACTGACGTCCGAACGGACGTCGTCGGAGCGGACGTCGTCGCGTGGCTCGACCAGGTCGCCGCTCTCACGGTCGTCGACGGCGGTCTGACGTCGTGACGCACTGAGTCCGCGCCGAGTCCGCGCGGACCTACGGGCCGAATGGCGGGCGCCGATCAGGACCAGGGCGAGTCCCAGGAGCGCCACAGCTCCCACGATGATTCCGCTCAGAAAGAGGGCCCCGGTGGAGGCGGTGGCGTGGTAGCCGAAAACCGAGAAGTCGCCGCCGGTGCCGAGACTGTGTCCTGCACCGGTGTTGCCGAATATTCCGGCCAGGCCGACGATGGCTGCGACGATCAGAATGATGAGTCCGAGGATGAGAATCATGGAATCGCTCCTTGAATCTGTGTCCGGACAAGCCGCGGGACACCATTGACGCCTACCCTTGTAGTGGAACGTCAAGCGGAACGGAGGGCACCATGCTCGTCCTCGGCGTCATTCTGCTCGTCATCGGTTTTGTGACGGGAATTTCGATCCTGTGGACCATCGGGATCATTCTGGTCGTCGTGGGGGCCATTCTCTGGATTCTGGGAGCGGTCGGTCACGCAGTCGGCGGCCGCCGACATTATTGGTAGCCCCTGTCGGGAAACGCGCAGGGCCGGTACGACGACGTCGGCCGCGGGAACCGGGTCCGCCACCCTTGAGCCCGTCGGTGTCGAGCAACAGCGTTGAGCCTGAAGGAAAGTCGCGCCGGTGATCGGGTCCGGCGGAACGGTCCGAGGGCTGTCGTGCTCCACAGTTCGCGGCGACTGTCACGCTGCGAGCGGATTGCAGAATTCCACGAGTGTCTGTCCGTACGGGCGACGCGTTCTCCGGGATCGCGCGCGCCGGCGGGTGCGGACGGGCAGTCGGAGGCGTTGCCGAGGCGGCGCTCGGACGCGGTGCGTTCGAGCGCCGCACGGTTGTCTCCACCACTTCCACCACTTCCATCACTTCCACGACTGCTCCAGGGCGGCTGCGCGGACCACCCCTTACCCCGATCCGGACGGTCGTCGCCGTGCTGCCGCGTGCGCTCGGCCCGTGTGTCGAGCGCGCTCCGGAGGGTCTGGGAACCGACCGGAGGCCTGCCGAGGCGGGTGCCGGGTAGACGCGTAGGTACGAGGGGGAGTCGACGGCGGGACGGGAGTGAGATCGGTGGCGGTCAAGGCGATGGGCTGGGCACACTCGTTCCCGCTGTCGGGAGGTGTGCGCGCCGGGCGGGTGTGGACGCGCAGGCGTCTGGAGTCTCTGCCATGGACCGCCGCTGAGCCGGACACGGTGGACGCTGTCGTCCTGAGCGTGTCGGAGCTGCTCACCAATGCTCACTTCCACGCGCACAGCGACGCGCAGCTCGTCCTCACCTGGGACGGTGAGTGCCTCCACGTGAGCGTCCATGACGAGGACCCGACGCTGCCGCGCCAGCGTGACCCGGAGGCGGGCGAGGAGTCCGGCCGGGGGATGGGAATCGTGCGGACGCTCGCCGACGAGTGGGAGATGACGTGTCAGCGGCACGGCAAGACGGTGGCGGCGTGCTTCCGCCCGGTCGGCGCGGACCGGCAGGGCGACGGCTGAAACTCTGTTGCGGGCCGGCCGAGGCAATTGCGCTCCGCGCTGGGTTTCGTGTGTACCGGCGGCCTGTTCCTGACAGGCGGTTCGGAAACGGGGTTCGGGGGCATCCGGACGGCGGTGGGAAGGGATGAGGCGTCGTGTTTCTGGCACGTGGATCGAGTGACGACCCCGAGGGCTGGCTCTGGACTCTGGGCGCTGTCGCGCTGTACGCAGTGATCAGTTACGGGCTGGAGTACCGGGCACGCGCTCGGCGCGGATCCAGGCACCCGGCCAGGGACGCCCTGCATGATCTGAAGGACCGCGAGGATCCGCAGTCTCCACAGCACCGCTTCGTCAGCCGCGTGATCATGTTGTGCGGAGCTGCGGCGACCGGCCTGGTCGCGTTCGCGACGGCGACCACGGGAGCCGCACGGATCCCGGCGGTCGGGTTCACCGCTGTGCTGGCGGTGTCCGTGTGGGCCTACTACGACCATCGCACGGAGATGCGCGACTCCGGGAAGTGACGACCGGGGGACGCGTCGACGGTGATTCCGCGCGGACGCGGGGCACGGTCCTGGCCCGGATCCTGGGCCCTGCGTGCGGCCCGAACCGGCGGACAGACGCTGCTGCTCGCAGTGGACGAAGCCATGTCGTCCCGAGACCGGCCCGGCTCATGCGGTCACCCTGGTGATGAAGGCCGTGAGGTTCGCGACGGTCCGCTGGATCTTCTCCTCCAGGGTGAGTGACTCGGGGAGCCGTGCCCCGATGCCCGCGTCCTTCTTGCCCCGTACGTACAGCGGGCAGGCGAGGTCGCTGCAGATGTAGGCGCCCACGCTGTTCCCCTGCTGCCCGGCCTTTCCTGCCTTCGCGGCGACCAGGAGCGAGACGCCTCCGGTGTGGGTGGTCAGGCATATCGAGCACATGCTGCGCCGTGTCTGCCAGGAGGGGGCATGGGAGCCGCGCAGGGTGAGCGCCACCGGGCGGCCGTCCAACTCGGTGGCGAGGTAGGCCCGGTCGGGGGCCTGGGGGTCGCGCCAGCCGAGGAAGTCCAGGTCGTCCCAGGGCCGCTCGGCCAGGTCGTGGGGGACGGACAGACGCTTGGCCTCGCCCTTGGAGCAGTTCACGAAGGCGGTGCGGATCTCCCGCTCGGTCAGTGACTTCATGAGCGGCAGGCTAGTTTGCCTAAAAGTGTTAGGCAAATGCATAATGGTTGTCGCCGGACGGGAGGAAGGTCAGGTCATGGTGCGAGCAGGGTTGACCCCGGAGCGTCTGACCCGGGCGGGGGCGGAACTGTCCGACGAGGTCGGGTTCGACCAGGTGACCGTCTCGGCGCTCGCCCGGCGGTTCGACGTCAAGGTCGCGAGTCTGTACTCGCACCTGAAGGGCTCCCAGGACCTCAAGACCAGGATCGCCCTGTTCGCGCTGGAGGAACTCGCCGACCGGGTAGCCGACGCGGTGGCCGGACGGGCCGGCAAGGATGCCCTGTCCGCCGTCGCGAACGCCTACCGCGACTACGCCCGGGAACACCCCGGTCGCTACGCGGCCGCCCGGCTCCGGCTCGACCCCGAGACGGCGGCCGCCAGCGCCGGGGTGCGGCACGCGCAGATGGCGCGAGCGATCCTGCGCGGCTACGACCTGACGGAGCCGGACGAGACACACGCCGTCCGGCTGCTGGGCAGCGTCTTCCACGGCTACGTCAGCCTGGAGCTGGCCGGAGGCTTCGAGCACAGCGCCCCCGACGCGCAGGAATCCTGGGTCTGGGTCGTGGACTCCCTCGACGCCCTGCTGCGCAACCGCGCCACACCCTGACCAGACGTGGGCCGCACACCGAAAGGCGGTCAGCCGCGCCACGCACCTGCGTGGATGAGCAGTCCGGACATCTTGAGCAACAGGGTGAGGCGATGAGCACCGAGCCCGACCGGATCACCACACCTGTCACCGCGGACATCCTGCGCGGTCACCTCGACGTGGAAGCGACCGCGCACGGCCTACTGCCGCATCGGCTGCCCGCCCGGGCGCGCCGGCAGGTCCCTGACGAGCAACTGACCTTGGCCGAGGCCCAACCCTCCGGCGTGCGGCCGGCGTTCCGCACCCGGGCCACCACGATCGAACTGGACACGCTGCCCACCAAGCGGGTCTACCGGGGCTTCCCGCCCCCGGCGGACGGTGTGTACGACCTGCTGGTCGACGGCCGTCTCGCCGCCCAGGCCACGGTGGCCGGCGGTAACGTCCGCACGATCATCGACTTGGTCACCCAGTCCGCGGAACTGTCGGAGGGGCCGGCCGGCACCGCCCGGTTCACCGATCTGCCGGCGGGTGACAAGGACGTCGAGCTCTGGCTCCCGCGCACGGAGGTCACCGAACTGATCGCCTTGCGCACCGACGCGCCCATCGAGCACGCGCCGGACGCTGGGCACAGGGTGTGGCTGCACCACGGCAGTTCCATCAGCCACGGCTCGAACGCCGCCCACCCGACCGCCATCTGGCCGGCCCTGGCGGCTGCCCAGGGCGAAGTGGAACTGGTCAACATGGGGTTCGGCGGCAGCGCGCTGCTCGACCCGTTCACCGCCCGCGCGATGCGGGACACCGCAGCGGACCTGATCAGCCTCAAGATCGGCATCAATATCGTCAACGCCGACGTCATGCGCCTGCGCGCCTTCAGCCCCGCGGTCCACGGCTTCCTCCACACCGTCCGCGAGGGGCATCCGACCACGCCGCTGCTGGTCGTGTCCCCCCTCCTGTGCCCGGTCCAGGAGGACAAGCCCGGGCCCTCTCGCGCCCGACTTGGACGGCGGCACCCTGCGGTTCAAGGCGACAGGCGATCCGGCCGAACGCGCCGCCGGGCGCCTGACCTTGAACGTCATCCGTGACGAACTCGCCCGGATCGTCCACCAGCGGGCGACCGACGACCCCAACCTGCACTACCTCGACGGACGCGACCTGTACGGCGAGAGGGACTACGCCGAACTCCCGCTGCCCGACGAGGTCCACCCTGATCCCGCGGGACACCGCCGCATCGGCGACAACTTCGCGCGGCTCGCGTTCGGCTCCGGCCCCTTCGCCCCGCATGCCGGCTGACCACAGCGCGGTCACATGGACCGCGATCGCCGCATGGCCGCGGTGCTGTGGCGTGGTGCGAACCCGCCCCGATCGACGTCCTGGCAAGATAGCGGCATGGAACGTGTGCTTGGAATCGGTGGATACTTCCTGCGGGCCTCCGACCCGTCGGCCCTGAACGCGTGGTACCGCGATTGCCTGGGCCTGGACGCCGACGAGAACGGCCTGTGGCGCCAGGGAACCGGACCGACGGTCTTCGCGACGTTCGAGTCCGAGACCGACTACTTCGGGTCCCGCGCCCAGCAGACCATGCTCAACTTCCGGGTCAGTGACCTGGAAGCGATGCTCGCGCAACTGCGCGCCAAGGGAGCGGACGTGGCCGAGGAGACGCAGGAGATGGAGGGCGTCGGTCGATTCGGCTGGGTCACCGATCCTGAGGGCAACCGGATCGAGCTGTGGCAGCCCGCCTGACCACGTCTTCACGCAGCGGCGACGTGCGCAGGTGGACGTGGTCGGATCGCCGTTGAACTCGACCAGTTCGGCTTCGAAGTCCTTCGAAGTCCTTCGAGGCCCCCGCACACGGCCCGCATGACCTCCTCGCACCGCGTCAGATGCCGGTCGGCGAAGACGGAGTGCCGGTTCTTCGTCACGAAAACCAAGTGAACATGCATGCGGTGACGCAGTGACGGCCTGTACGAACATTCTCATCGAGAGGCGCCGGGGCCGGCCGGTCCGGCCCGGCCCCCTGATCCGTCAGCAGGTCCGGCCGGCCCCCTGATCCGTCAGAAGTGGTCCACGTCGACCACGGCCTGGGCGAACGCCGTCGGCGCCTCCTGCGGCAGGTTGTGGCCGATGCCCGAGAGCGTCCGGTGCTCGTACTTCCCGGTGAACTTGCTCCGGTACGCGGACCCGTTACCCGGCGCCGTGAACGGATCCCGCGCGGGGTCGAGGGTGATGGTCGGCACCGTGATGGCCGGCGCGAGAGCCAACTTGTCCTCGTAGCGGTCGTAGCGGCGTTCGCCCTCTGCCAGGCTCAGCCGCCATCGGTAGTTGTGGACGACGATCGCCGGGTAGTCGGGGTTCTCGAAGGCGGCCGCGGTGCGTTCGAAAGTGGCGTCGTCGAAATTCCAGGTCGGCGAGACGATGTTCCAGACGAGCCGGGTCAGTTCATGGCGGTGGGCCTTGTCCTCCATGGCCTTCTTGCCGCGCTCGGTGGCGAAGTAGTACTGGTACCACCAGGTGTGCTCGGCGGCCGCGGGGATCGGGTCCAGCTGGGCCTTGCGGTTGGTGATGAGATAGCCGCTCACCGAGACCAGTGCCTTGACACGCCCGGGCCACAGGGCCGCCAGGATGTCGCCTGTTCGCGAGCCCCAGTCGAAGCCGGCGATCACGGCCTCGGGGATCTTGAGAGCGTCCATCAGCGCGATGATGTCCAGGGCGATCACCGACTGCTGGGCGTTGCGGAAGCTGCGTGCGGACAGGAAACGTGTCGTGCCGTGGCCGCGGAGATAGGGCACGACCACGCGATAGCCCTCGGCGGCGAGCAGGGGAGCGACATCGACGTAGCTGTGGATGTCGTAGGGCCAGCCGTGCAGGCAGATGACCACGGGGCCGTGAGCGGGGCCCAGCTCGGCGTAGCCGACGTTCAGTACACCGGCCTTCACCTGCTTCAGCGTGGGAAAGGAGGTGTGCGTGCCCGGAACGACCGTCGGCACGACGGGAGCCTTGCCGGACCGGCTCGGAGCGGTGGACGCGTCGGCGACACCCTGAAGACCGGCCAGGGAGACGGCGGCCGCTCCTGTGCCCAGACCCATCGCCTTGTTGAAGGTACGCCTGTTGATCATGTGAAGCCTCCGTGCGTCTTTCCGATGCGTTCCGCCGTCGCGAGGCAGGGGCCCCGGGTGCGACACGTACCTGCGTGATCGCCGTGGGCTGCTCGCGGCGATGACTCTGACACGGCCATTCGTCACCGGTCAAGATGGTGACGCAGTCCCTGTGGCGTCCACTGTCGCCGGTCGCCGGTCGCCGGTCGCCGGTCGCCGCGATCTCGACCGTCGGCCGATTGCAGGTGCGTCGATCGATTCACCCGTCACCGGCTTGACAGGTGACGTAATGCAGGGCAGGTTTGTCACCAGTTAGAGCGGTGATGCCGAGCGGCGGCCAGACAGCTGTGCCGCGGCCGGCGTCATCCGGCGACGGACGGTCTCCGTGTCGCCCCGCGTACTTCTGGAGGATCCACTCGTGTTCAACATCAAGGCCGTAGGCAAGCGACGGGCTCTCACCGGTGTCGGCGTGGCCGTCACGGCGGGCGCGGCACTCGGGGCCTTCGCGCTCGCCGGCACCGCCACTGCCGACGGCGCCACGGCGGTCGGCAAGGAGCACGGCAAGCCCACCATCGTCCTGGAGCACGGCGCGTTCGTGGACGCTTCCAGCTGGAACGGCGTGATCTCCCGGCTGCGCGCCGACGGCTATCCCGTCGTCGCCGCCGCGAACCCCCTGCGGGGCCCGCGCAACGACGCGGCCGAGCTGCGCAGCCTCCTCGACCACGTCAAGGGTCCCAAGATCCTCGTCGGCCACTCCTACGGCGGCTCCGTGATCAGCCAGGCCGCCGCGAAGGCCCCCGACGTCAAGGCCCTCGTCTACGTGGCCGCGTTCCTGCCCGCCCCCGGCGAGAGCGCCTTGGCGCTGACCGGCAAATACCCCGGCTCCACCCTCGCCGATGCCCTTGACCCCGTCACGGTCACCCATGCCGACGGCACCACCGGCACCGACCTCTACGTCCAGCAGGGCAAGTTCCGCCACCAGTTCGCCGCGGACGTTCCGCGCGACGAAGCCGCCCTCGCCGCCGTCGCCCAGCGCCCCGTCGCCCAGGCCGCCCTGGAGGAGAAGGCCACGGTCGCCGCCTGGAAGACCATCCCCAGCTGGGACGTCATCACCACCCAGGACCTGAACATCCCGGCTTCCGTCCAGCGCTTCATGGCCAGGCGGGCCCACGCCCACACCACCGAGGTCGCCTCCTCCCACGCCGTAGCCGTCTCCCACCCCGGCGTCATCAGCCGCGTCATCGAAGAGGCCGCGCGCACCACCCGATAGCGGTCCCGACGCCTGTACTCCGGCACCGGCAACACGAACGTCTGCACCCCCGATACCCGCACCCCGATACCCGCACCCCGACACCTGAAAGCGAGAGCGCTGCCATGGACATGAAGCTCGAAGTCGTCGTCATCCCCGTCTCCGACGTCGACAAGGCGAAGGACTTCTACGTAGAGAAGCTCGGGTTCCGTCTCGACGCGGACTTCCCGATCGACGACGGCTACCGGATCGTGCAGGTGACGCCGCCCGGCTCGGCGTGTTCGGTCATCTTCGGCGACGGCGTGACGCATGCCCCGGCGGGTTCGGCTCGGGGACTCCATCTCATCGTCTCCGACGTCGAGCAGGCCGGCGCGGAGCTGGCCGGCCGGGGCGTCGATGTCTCCGGCCCGTTCCACGATGTCACCGGGGCCTTCCATCACGCCGGCGAGGCGGGCAGGGTGCCCGGACTCCACCCGGAGCGTGCCAGCTACGGCTCCTTCGCCTCGTTCGCGGACCCCGACGGCAACGACTGGATCCTCCAGGAGATCACCGAACGCGCGCCGGGCCGCTGACGGTCGCACGCCGACATCCGAGGGCGGCCCTCAGCTGCAGCCGAGCGAGCCGCCAGTCCGGTGTCAGCCTTGCCCGCGTCGCCTTGCGTCACCTGCTTGACAGGTTATGCGAGAGAGCGCAGGGTTGTTGTCGTCCCGCGGTGAGCGGGGCGCGATCCACGATCGACGAAGACGATCGACGAAGAGGGGAACGGTCATGAGCGAGGACGTCACGACGGATGCCGCCGCGGCGGCACGGCACGTTCGCTACGGCAGCCTTCCCGAGCGGATCCGCTTCGAGGACATGACCGAGGTGGCGGACGCCGGGGCCGACGGTGGGGGTGCCGTCTCGTACAACCCTGAAGGCTCGTGGAACTACTTCTCGTGCCTGGCCCTCGATCTGGGGCTGTAGTCCTGGCCGTGCTTCTGGCCTGGTTCTGGCAGTAATTCTTTGAGTGGAGGACCGGTTCGCGGCGCGCAAGGGTCCGAAGGTGGTCGGGAGAGTGGGTGAGTGAGGGAAGTGGAACACGGCAAGGGCGTTGCGTATTCGCCAGTCACCGGTCAATATGGTTACGTGAAACATGCATTTCCCTGCGGCAGTCTCCCCCTCGACTTCGTCGGCACTCTGCGCGCGCGACGCAATGACGCGCCGATGGAGAAGCTCGCCTCTCCCGAGCTCCTCGACGACTGGTTCGTCGAGTCGAAAATGCTCGACCTGGCCCCCGGTGGTACCGGGGCCGACCTCGGCCTCGCCCTGGAACTGCGCGAGGCGATCTACTCGCTGGTAGCGGCCCGCCTCGCCGGTCGGCCGCTGCCCACCGGGGCGGTCGCCGTGCTGAATCTGCATGCGGCGGGCCTGCCGGTGACGCTGCGACTCGGACCGGCCGGCACGGCCCGTACCGGCTCCGTCTCCCAGGGGCTCGCGGCTCTCGCGCGCGAGACGGTCGAGATCCTCGGAGGGGACGAGGAGGCGCTGCTGCGCGAGTGTGCCCGTCCCGAGTGCACCCAGGTCTACCTCGACCGGTCGCGGGGGCACCGGCGTGAGTGGTGCGCCATGAGGACCTGCGGCAACCGGGTCAAGGCTGCCGCCTACCGGGCACGCCAGAGCGGTGTGACGAGCTGACCGATCGGGGTGCGAGGTTCACCCGATGCGTTCCAGCAGGCGGTGCGGGTGTGCCGGGTACACGCCGAGGATCCGTACCTCGGACGAGAAGAAGCGCAGTTCCTGCAGGGCGAGCGCAACATGGGGCTGGTCGGGATGGCCCTCGATCTCGACGTAGAAACAGCTGGGATTGACGCCCGCGCCCAACTGATAGCTCTCGATCTTGGTGAGGTTCACCGAGCTGCTGGCGAAGCCGCCGAGCGCCTTGTAGAGGGCGCTGGGGATGTTCCGTACGGCGAAGAAGAGGCTCGTCATCGTCGGGTCGTCCGTGACGGGCGCGACGGTGGACTCGCGGGAGAGGACGACGAACCGCGTGGTGTTGTCGGGGTCGTCCTCGACTCCTGCTCGCAGCACCTCCAGGCCGTAGTGCTGGGCCGCGGCGGGCGGGGCGAGCGCCGCGTGCCGCGGGTCACCGAGCTCCGCCACTTCACGGGCGGCCCCGGCCGTGTCGTCGCTGACGAGTGTGCGCCAGCCGCCCTCGCGCAGTACCTTCCGGCACTGCCCCAGCGCGTGCACGTGGCTGCGGACGCACTCGACATCAGCTGGTGACGTCCCGGGTACGCCCATGAGGTCGAAGCGGATGGCGAGGAAGTACTCGCCGATGACGAACAGGCCCGACTCCGGGAGCAGGTGATGTACGTCGGCCACCCGTCCGGCGGCGGAGTTGTCCACCGGGATGACAGCCAGGTCGGCGGTCCCGAGCGTGACGGCGTCGAGGGCCTGCTCGAAGCTCGTGCAGGGCAGTTCCGTGCTGCCGGGAAAGAGATTCTGGGTGGCGGTCGCCGAATTGGAGCCGAATTCGCCCTGATATGCGACGATCGTCACTTTGTGTCACCCTTCGATACGGAGCCGGCGTCCTCGGCCGGCCGGAGACCTACGGTAGATCGCCGAGGTCGAGCACCACGATGCTGTCCACAACGAGAGACTCCGCGTGGTGGCCCACCCGATCGCGGTTCGACGGAGGGCGGACCTCAGCAGCAGACTGCGCACCAGGGCAGGTCCACCACCGAGGCTCCCGACCCCCGCATGACCGTCGTCGCTAGTGCCGCAGCAGGCAACGTTGGCCCCGTCGCGACGCCCGGCACGCACTCCCGCCGCACCGGCCGAAAGCCCACGTACGACCAGTACGAGGACTTCCGGCCGGCACGCCGGGAGCACGCACCGGACGCCGCTCCTTCACGGGCCAACGTTGCCCGCCACGGCACTAGCCATGGGACGAACGCCTGGCAGCGAACGCGCTCCGGCGGTTCGGCGTGTACCGCTCATCGGGAAGGCGAGCACCGCTTCCGGCGGCCTTTCCGATGGTCAAGCCCGCGCCGGCGGCGTTCGCGTGCACACACCCGGTAGGCCTGACAACGGGCCTCAAGCAGCCGCGAAAACCTTCCGGCACTCGGCCGGGACGATGACGCCGGACTCGCTGACAGTGGTCGAATCCTCGGCGGTCAGCTCACTCGGCGCCGGGGTGGCATGGGCATAGCGCTGCGCGATGGAAGCGACGTCGCCGAGAGCGTCGGCGAGCCGGTTCCACCGAGGATCTGTGACAGCGGCTGAAGCGGCCTGGTTGGCCACATTGTTTTGCAGACGGGCCATGCCTGCCCAACCGGCGCTGGAGCCGTCGTTCCAGGTACCCGTACCGTCCGGCTGGACTCCGAGGTCCTCGCAGACGCCCAGCACCTTCTCGGTGGCGGCGTTGCTGCTGTCGCTCGTCGAGCATCTGGTGAGCAGTGTGGCGGCGAGTACCGCGGCGATACCGGCGGTCGCGTTGCGCATCGCGGCGAGATCCTTGTCGGCCGATCCAGTGGTGGTTGTCCTAAGACGTCGTTTCAGTTGGTGAGTCGGCGGTGGCAGATGAGGGCTGCGGCTATGCCGACGAAGGCAAGGAAGTGTTCGGATTTCCGCTCGTAGC